>JBILSW010000087.1:0-8724 GCA_044371895.1 Rubrivivax sp. | reverse complement strand
CGGCCGGCGCGAAGGCTGGCGTCGCCACCATCGCGCTGGCCTCCGACGGCACCGGCACCAGCGGCTTCAGCCCGCTGGGCATCGGCGCTCAGACCGTCAGCGTCAGCGGCAACGTCTACCGCCTGGCCAGCGCCAGCGCCGTGCTGCCCAGCCCGGTGGTGCTGGCCAACCAGCGCATCGGCGGCTCGCTCACGCAGGCGCTGACCTTCACCAACATCGCGGCGGCCGATGGCTTCAGCGAGCGGTTGAACGGCAGCATCACGGCCAGCGGCACCGCCACGGCCGGCGGCAGCTTCAGCCTGCTGGCCGCCGGCGCCAGCAGCTCGGCGCTGTTCGTCGGCGTCGACACCGCCTCGGCCGGCGCGAAGGCTGGCGTCGCCACCATCGCGCTGGCCTCCGACGGCACCGGCACCAGCGGCTTCAGCCCGCTGGGCATCGGCGCTCAGACCGTCAGCGTCAGCGGCAACGTCTACCGCCTGGCTCAGGCTTCGGTGCTGGCCCCGGCGGCCTTCACCCTGCCCGACCAGCGTGTCGGCGGCTCGCTGCGGCAATCGCTCACCTTCAGCAACACGGCTGTGGCCGACGGCTTCTCGGAGCGGCTGAACGCCAGCCTGGCGGCCAGCGGCGACGCGCTGGCCAGCGGCTCCATCAGTCTGCTGGCGGCCGGCAGCAGCAGCTCGGCGATGGCGGTCGGCGTCGACACGGCCACGGCCGGGGCGAAGAGCGGCACAGCGCTGGTGGCCCTGGCCAGCGACGGTGCCGGCACCAGCGGTTTCGGCGCCTTCGCGCTGCCGTCGCAGTCGATCACGGTCTCGGGCAACGTCTACCGCCTCGCGCAGCCGGTGGTCGACACGACGCCGCTGCTGCTGGCCAGCCGCGTCGGCGGCCCTGCGCTGCAGGGCAGCATCGGGGTCAGCAACCCGGCACCCGACATCTACACCGAGCGGCTGAACGCGCGAATCGCCGCCAGCCCGGCCGGTACCGTGCCCGGGGCCGACATCGTGCTGACCCCGGGCGCCAGCGGCAGCCTGACGCTGGGCCTGCCCACCTCCACGGCCGGCAGCTTCAGCGGCACGGTGGACGTGGCGCTGGCATCCAGCAGTGCCGGCACGACGAGCGGCGCGCCCGATGCGCCGCTGGGCATCACGCCGGTGTCGTTCACGGGCCGCGTCTACGCCCCGGCGGTGGCCACGGTAGGCCCGATGGTCGTGAACTTCGGCATCGTGCGGGTGGGCGACCCGATCGCCACGCGCACCATCAGCGTGGGCAACGCCGCCACCGGCGCGCTCACCGACACCTTGCGTGCCAGCCTGTCGGGCGGCGGCACGCCATTCACGACCAGCGGCGTGGTGGCCGGCCTGGCGGCTGGCGCCACCGACGCTGCCAGCCTGCAGGTGCAGCTGGCCACCGGCAGCGCCGGGACGTTCAGCAGCCAGGCCCTGGTGCAGCTCACGAGCCAGAACCCCGACCTGGCCGACCTGCCGCTGGGGGCCGTGAGCGTCGACTTGCAGGCCCAGGTGAACGCGCTTGCCCAGGGCGTGCTGAGCCTGGCCGGAACGGGCGCCAGCTTGAGCGGCAGCGGCACCAGCTACACGCTGGATTTCGGCACGGTGATCGTCGACACCGGCAGCCTGACGGCCAACCTGGTGCTCGGCAATGCCGCGGTTGGAACGGCCGATGCGCTGGCCGGCAGCTGGCGCCTGGGGGCGGGCGGCGGCGCCTTCACGCTGGCCGGCTTCGACAGTTTCGGTGGACTCGCGGCCGGCAGCACGCTGGGCGGGCTCACCGTGAGCTTCGACATCGGCACCGAGGGCACGTTCGAGCGCGTGCTCGTTCTCAATGGCTTCAGCACCAACGGCAGCGGCCCCGACCTCATGCTCGACGACATCTCGCTTCGCCTGCAGGGCCAAGTGGCGGCCATCCCCGAGCCGGGCACCTACCTGATGATGGCGCTGGGTCTGCTGGCCATCGGCGGGATGGGCTGGCGCCGGCGGCACGCGCTGCGCGACTGAGCGACACGGCCCGGCCCCGGGTCGCACCGGGGGCCGCTCAGGTGCCCCGCCGCCTAAAGCGGCAGGCACCTGACAGCCATCCCGGGAAACCCACGCGACGGTCCCGACCCAGCCGACAAGCCGATTCGTCGCGCGCTTCGCGCCGGGCGGCAGCTCGGAGATCATCGCCCGCGCCGCCGCCGTGGAGATGAGCAAGGCGCCCGGCCAGTCGGTGTTCGTCGACAACAAGCCCGGGGCTGCCGGCAACCTGACGATGCAGGAGGTGGCGCGCGCCGACGACCAGCACACCGTGATCCTGGGACACATCGGCACGCTGGCCGTCGACCCGTACATCTTCGACAGGCTGCCTTCGACGCCAACCGCGACTTCAAGCCCGTGTCGCTGCTGGCCAAGGTGCCCAGCCTGTACCTCGTGCACCCCGACCCGCCGGCGAATACGCTGCCGGAGCAACGGCCTCGGTGGGCGCGGCCGCGGTGCTGCAGTTCGTGCGCACCGGCAAGCTGCGATGCATCGCCACCGGCACGCCGAAGCGCATCGCGCAGATGCCCGAGGTGCCCACGGTGGCCGAGCAGGGCTACGCTGGCTTCGAGATCTCGCAGTGGTACGGGCTGAACGTGCCGGCCTCGATGCCAGCGGCGGCCATCGCCGTGGGCAGCACGCCGGCGGAGTACGCGGCATTCATCACCGCCGAGCAGAAGCGCTGGCAGCCGGTGATCGCGCGGGCGAAGATCAAGCCGGATTGAGGAGGCCGGCAGCCCCCAGGGCCCTCAGCGCCGTCCCGGGCGTGGGCGCGGGCGGGACGGGGGCGACGGGGCGGCCTCGCGAAGCGCCGCTGCGAACGGATTCACCACCTCCAGCGGGCCGAAACGCCGGCCGGCCTGCAGGTCTTCGCTGAAGAGCACGTCGCAGCCGGCCTGCAGCGCGGCCTGCACGATCATCGCGTCCCACACCGACAGCTGATGCCGGGCGGCCAGCTGCAGCGCCTCGAGCTGCGTCTCGGGCGTCAGCCCGACCACGCGCAAGCGCTTCAGCAACGTGACCGCGGCCAGCGCGTCTTCGCCCGTCCAGCCCAGCTTGCGCGTCAGCACGCTGAAGGTCTCGGCCAGCACCTGGGTGCTCAGGCTGGGCCGCGCCGCTCCGCGCTCGGCCAGCAGGCGCTGGGCCACGGCCCCTCGCCCCGGGTCCTGGCCGCAGAGGGCGTAGACGACGATGTTCGTGTCGACGAACGGCCGCACGGAACAGGCGCCGTCAGCGCGGGCCCAACAGCATGGGCAGGCGTTGCTGCAGTGCCTCGTCCATCAGCGCCTGGCGCGAGGGGGGGCGAGCGTCGGCGGATGCTTCAATGGCCTTTGCACGGCGCCGGCCGCGCGCCGACACCACCCGCAGCTCGCGCAGGAAGTCGTCGCCGCTGCCGTCGGCCGCGAAGCGCTCGATGGCCTCGCGGCAGACATCGTTGACGCTGGTGCCCAGCTGCACCGCCTTGACGCGGGCGCTGCGCAGCAGTTCGTCGTCGATGGCGAGGGTGAGGTTGGCCATGGCGACGATGCTACACGGGTTCCGTGTGGCACGGAACCTGGCCGCCGCGTGGCGGGACGGCTCCACACTCATTGCTCGCGCAGCGCCCGGCGCGCTGCTGTGGCTGACGAATCCGTTCGATCTCGCGCTTCTAGCGGTAGAACAGGTGCGACTGCCCGCGGAACACCGGCGAGCCTTCGCACAAGCCCACCACCTCGGGGTACACGCGGCGGAAGACCCGGCCCTCGAAGTCGCGGCTGGCGTACAAGTCCAGGTAGCACTGCGCGCAGGCGGCCAGGCCCGGCAGGCCGGCGTGGCGCTTTTCGTCGCGGTAGCCTTCGAGGGCGGCCACCGCCTCTTCTCGATAGCTGGCAACGCGCTCGCGCGTGAAGATCAGACCACCGTCACCCAGCATGCGCGGCGCGAGGTCTGCATGCACCAGGTCGAGCTTGCGGTCGGGGCCGATGTTCACCTGCTGCGGCAGCAGCTTCGTCGCGCCGGCGTGCACCTTCAGCCGCTCGTAGCCATCTCGCGTGAAGTCGCTGGCCTGGCAGGCGACCGCAAAGTCCAGCGACAGGCCGAGGTTGCAGAAGTGTGCGGCGTCGGCGCGCGTGAACATCGTCGTCGGGCGCTCGACGACCTTCTCGTCCCTGGGATCGAAGTCGCGGTATGTGATCTCGTCGGCGCTGCGCATGCCGGTGCCGATCTGCTCGGTGGCCTTGGCCAGCACATAGCTCGCATCGGGCACCGAGGGCTGCTGCCGGCGCGCACGGTGGCGGTTGATCTCGGCGACGACGATCTTCATCGTCACCAGGAAATGGAAGAAGACCTCGGCCCGCTGCAGCGCATGGCCTCGCAGCTCCTCCCGCAGGCTGCCGGCGAAGACCGGCAGGGGGCGCTTGTCTTCCACGTGGCGGCGGCCGGAGGAGCTAGAGGTCATGGGCGATCCCGCAACTGGACTCCGGGCACTTTAACGCCCCAGCCGGGCGCCATGCCGTCCCGCACAGCACCCGGCGCACGGAGGGGTCCCGAGGATGAAGGACGGCGGCCGTGAAACGCGGGCTCCGCTTGGCACGGAACCCGGCCCCGTCAGGCCAGCAGCCGCTCCGGCGCCAGGTAGGCACGGCGCCAGCTCTCGAAGTCGCCGGTGTCGGCGCGCTCGATGGCGATGCGCCGCTCCACCGATGCGCGGGCCTCGGCGGCGAAGCGTTCGTGCTCCTCGGCCGACAGTGGCAGCGCGCGGAAGTGCGCGCGCGTGGCCAGCGACTGCGCCTGCACGAAGCGCGCGTGGCTGCCGCCGAACCCGGCCTTCATGGCCGCCAGCGCGCGCGCCGACGGCAGCGTCTCGGGCCGGGTGAGCGCCGCCTCCGCCGCCGCCAGCTGCTGCGCGTGCGGCCCCGGTGCCGGGCCGCCGTGCAGCGCGTCGAGCGCACGCGCGATCGGCGCGCACTGTTCCAGGATCTCGGCCGCCCACTCCACCAGCACGACCTCGCGGCCGCCGCGCTCCAGCCGCAGGCCCGGCTCGCGGCCGAAACCAGCGGTGCGCTCCTGGTTGCGGCCCAGCGCCGCGATCTCGTCGGGCGTGTCCGGCGGGCTGTCGGCGAGCAGGCAGTGCAGCAGGAAGACGTCGAGGAAGCGCATCGTGCCGGCGCTGATGCCCACCGGCTCGAAGGGGTCGAGGTCCATGCAGCGCACCTCGATGTACTCGACGCCGCGCTCGCGCAGCGCGTGCAGCGGGCGCTCGCCGGGGCGGATCACTCGCTTGGGGCGGATGGTGCCGTAGAACTCGTTCTCGATCTGCAGCAAGGTGGTGCCAAGCTGGTTGTACTCGCCGCCGAGGTTCTTGATGCCGATGGCCTCGTAGGGCGGGTAGGGCTGGGTGAGCGCGCCGTGCAGCGAGTGCGCATAACCCTCCAGGCCGTTGTAGCTCACGGCCAACGTGGCCTGCGCCTCGCTCTGGTAGCCCAGCCGGCCCATGCGCAGGCTGGTGGCGTGCGGGCGGAAGAAAGTGCCCGGCTCCAGCGCCTGCAGCCCGTGCGGGCGGCCGGCCACGAAGCACTCGCACACCGCCGGGCTGGCGCCGAACAGCCACAGCAGCAGGAAGCTCTGGCGGCGGAAGTTGCGGATCAGCGCGAAGTGCTCGTCGTTGCCCAGCCCCGGCAGCGACCAGTTGTAGTGGATGCCGCTGATCGTCTGCATGCGGCGGCCGTAGCGGTGACCGAGGCCCATGCGGTAGACGCTCTTGGCGCGCGCGATGTGGCTGCTGCCGTAGCTGCCGATGGGGATGTTCTCGTCGGGCGGCAGGCCGCAGGGCATGCTGCCGACCCACAGGATCTCGTTGCCGTCGCGGCCCGGCTCGGTCTCGAGCACCTCGTACACGTGGCGGTGGATGCGCTCAAGCTCGGCCATCGCGCCCTCGGGCGTGGCGTGCACGCCCGTGATCAGCTCGAGCTGGCTCTCGCTGTAGTCGGTGGTGACGTGCGGGTGCGTGAGCGGCGCACCCAGGCCGCTGGGGTGGGGCGTGCGCGCCAGGCCGCCGCTGTCGCGCGCGCGCAGGCTTTCTTTCTCGATGCCGCGGCGCAGGCCGTGCAGGCGGTCGGCGCCGAGGGCGTTCAGGCGGTCGGTGAGGGTCATGGCGCGCGGGGGATGTGCCCGGGATGAGTGGAACCGAAGGTTACTCGCGGCCCGCGGTTCCTGCTGCCCCGGGCCTTAAGCTCGCGGCCCGTGAAGCGCCGTCATCTCGTCCTCGCCCCGCTGGCCGTGGCCGGTGCCCTGGCCATCGGCTGGGCCGCGCTGCCGGTGCGCCAGCGCCTGCTGGGCCACGAGCCACTGCCCCGCGAGCCTGGCCGCCACGCCTTCAATGGCTGGGTGCGCATCGGCGATGACGGCCTGGTGCACCTGGTGTGCCCCAAGACGGAGATGGGCCAGGGCGTGCATACCGGCCTGGCCATGCTGCTGGCCGAGGAGCTGGGCGTGGCGCTGGAGCGCATCGCCATCGCGCCGGCGCCCGTGGACGCCATCTACGGCAACGCCACCACGGTGGTCGATTCGCTGCCCTTCCTGCCCGACGACGACTCGCTGCTGCGCCGCGTCACCGAGCACCTGGTGGGCAAGATCATGCGCGAGGCCGCGCCCATGCTCACCGGCGGCTCCAGTTCGCTGAAGGACCTGTGGCTGCCCGTGCGCCTGGCCGGGGCGGCGGCGCGGCAGATGCTGCGGGCCGAGGCCGCCGCGCGCTGGGGCGTGGCTGAGGCCGCGTTGTCGGTGGCCGACGGACAGGTGCGGCATGGAGCCAGCGGCCGCACGCTGGGCTTTGGCGAGCTGGCTGCTTCCGCCGCCGCGCGCCCGCTGCCCGGCGATGTCCAGCCCCGCCCCGCCGCCGAGTGGCGCCTGATCGGCCGCGCGCAACCGCGGCTGCGCGCGGAGGCGCTGGCCAGCGGCCTTGCCGGGTTCGGCATCGACGTACGCCTGCCCGGCATGGCCTACGCCGCGCTGGCGCTGGCGCCCACGCTGGCGGGCCGCGTGCGCAGCGTCGACGACACCGCCGCGCGCGCGCTGCCCGGCGTGCGTGCCGTCGTGCGCTTCGAGCCGCCGGCCGCGGGCGGGCCGGGCGGCGTGGCCGTGATCGCCGGCAGCACCTGGGCGGCGATGCAGGCGGTGCAGGCCTTGAAGCTGCAGTGGGAGGGCGACGACACCGACGACGCCGCCGACACCGCCGCGCTGCGCGCGCGCTGCGACGCCGCCCTGACTGACGGCGCCGAGGACGCCGCCTTCGCCTACCTGGAGCGCGGCGACGTCGAGGCCGCGCTCGCGGGCGCCGCGCGGCGCATCGAGGCCACCTACCGCGCGCCCTTCCTGGCGCACCAGGTGCTCGAGCCGGCCAACGCCACGGTGCGCGTGGACGATGGCCGCGCCACGGTGTGGGCGCCCACGCAGGCGCCCGATCTCGCGCAGGGCGCCGTGGCGCGCGCGCTGGGGCTGCCGCGCGAGGCGGTGACGGTGAACGTCACGCTGGCCGGCGGCGGCTTCGGGCGCCGGCTCGACGTCGACTTCGTCGAGCAGGCCGCGCTCGTGGCGCGCGCGCTGCCGGGCGTACCGGTGCAGGTGCTGTGGAGCCGCGCCCAGGACACGCAGCACGACTTCTACCGCCCGGCCTGCACGGCACGGCTGCGCGCCGGCTTCGACGCGCAGGGCCGGCTGGTCGCCTGGGACCACCACGCCGCCGGGCCGCTGCTGGCGCCGGGCGTGATGGCGCGCTACCGCGCCGGCGCCACCGTGATGCCGGCGCTGGCGCAGGGCCAGGGCGAGCTCGCGCGGCTGCTGCGGCCGCTGGGCGCGCTCAACGCGCTGGGCGTGGTGCGCGACAAGCTCAGCGCCGAGGGCGGCTTCGACCCCGTCTACGCCTGGCCGGCGGCGCGCATGCGCCACACGCCGGTGGAGTCGGCCGTGCCGGTGGGGTTCTGGCGCTCGGTGGGGCACTCGCACATGGGCTTCTTCACCGAAGGCTTCGTCGACGAGTGCGCGGCGGCCGCCGGCGCCGACCCGGTGGCCTTCCGCCGCGGCCTGCTGGCGGCGCAACCGCGCCACCGCGCCGTGCTCGACCGCGTCGCCGCCGCAGCCAGCTGGGGCACACCCTCGCCGCCCGCCCCCGACGGCGCGCCCACCGCGCGCGGCGTGGCGCTGCACGCCAGCTTCGGCAGCGTGGTGGCGATGGTGGCCACCGTGTCGGTGGCGCCTGCCGCGGCCGACGCCGCGCGCCGCATCCGCGTGCACCGCGTGGTGGCGGCCATCGACTGCGGCGTCGCCGTCAACCCCAACCTCGTGCGCCAGCAGCTCGAGGGCTCGGTGGTGTTCGCGCTCACCGCGGCGCTGCACGGTGGCATCGCGGTGGAGCGCGGGCGCGTGCAGCAGGCGCACTTCCTCGACCTGCCGCTGCTGCGCATGGGCGAGGCGCCCGAGGTGCAGGTGGAGATCGTCACGTCGGCGATCGACCACCCCGAGGGCGTGGGCGAGCCCGGCGTGCCGCCGCTGGCCCCGGCCGTGGCCGCTGCCGTGGCCGCGCTCACCGGCACGCGGCTGCGCGAGCTGCCGCTGCGGCTGCCGGCGGCGGGGGCGGCATGAGGCTCAGCGTGGTCATGCCGGTGCTGGACGAGGCCGCCGGCATCGCCAATGCGCTGGCCGCGCTGGCGCCGCTGCG
>JBILSW010000572.1:0-2543 GCA_044371895.1 Rubrivivax sp. | reverse complement strand
AACACCGGCTACGACCTGCGCGATCTGTTCGTCGGCAGCGAGGGCACGCTGGGCGTGATCACCGCCGCGACGCTGAAGCTGGCGCCGCAGCCGGCCGCGGTGACCACCGCGCTGGCCGCCTGCGGCAGCCTCGACGACTGCCTGGCGCTGCTGAACCTGGCACGTGCGCGGCTGGGCGCGGGTCTCACGGGCTTCGAGGTCATGGGCCGCTTCGCCCTCGACCTCGTGGCGCGGCACTTCCCCGCCCTGCCCCGGCCGCTGCCGGGCGCGCCCTGGACGGTACTGCTGGAGCAGAGCGACGTCGAAGGCGAGGCCCCGGCGCGCGAGCGCTTCGAGCGCCTGCTCGAGGCCGCCATCGCGCAGGGCTCGGTGGCCGACGCGGTGGTCGCCGAGAGCCTGGCGCAGAGCCGTGCGCTGTGGCACCTGCGCGAGTCGATCCCGCTGGCGCAGGCCGAGGAGGGGCTCAACGTCAAGCACGACATCTCGCTGCCCGTCTCGGCCATCCCGCGCTTCTGCGCGCGCACCGACGCGCTGCTGCGGCAGCGCTGGCCCGGCGTGCGGCTGGTGAACTTCGGCCACCTGGGCGACGGCAACCTGCACTACAACGTGCAGGCGCCCCCGGGCGACGATGGCCCGCGCTTCCTGGCCGAGCACGAGCACGCCGTCAACCAGGTGGTGTTCGACAGCGTGGCGCAGGAAGGCGGCTCGTTCTCGGCCGAGCACGGCATCGGCGCGCTCAAGCGCGACGAACTCGCAGCGCGCAAGCACCCGGTGGCGCTTGGCCTGATGCGGACCATCAAGGCCGCGCTCGACCCGCAGGGACTGATGAACCCGGGCCGCGTGCTCTGATCGCGCCGCCCCGAGGCGCAAGGTTCTCAGGCCAGGCCGCGCATCAGCCCGCCGTCGACGCGCAGGTTCTGCCCGGTGATGTACGAGGCGCCATCCGACAGCAGGAAGGCCACGGTGTCGGCGACCTCGCGAGTGCTGCCGTAGCGGCCGGCCGGGATGGCCGCGCGGCGCTCGGGTTTCTCGGGCAGGCTGTCGATGAAACCCGGCAGCACCGCGTTCATGCGGATGCCGCACGCAGCGTGCGTGTCGGCGTACAGCTTGACCCAGGCGCCCAGCGCGGCGCGCAGCGTCGTCAGCGGGAATTCCTTCGACGGCTCGAAGGCCCAGGCCGAGGACAGGGCCACGAAGGCGCCACCGCCCTGCCGCTCCATCCATGGTGTGACCAGCCTCGCCGTGCGCACCAGCGACAGGAACACCATGTCGAAGCCGGCGCGCCAGTCGGCGTCGGGGATTTCCAGCAGCGGCCCCTTGGGCGGATGGCCGGCGTTGACGACCGCGGCGTCGATGCGGCCGAAGCGCTCGGTGGTCAGCGCCACCAGACGCTCCAGGTCGGCCGGCTCGGTGACGCTGCCGCGGACGGCCACGCCGCCGAGCTCGGCCGCCAGCGGCTCCACCGTGGCGCCCGGCGACAGCAGCCCCAGCGCGTAGCCGTCGGCGGCCAGGCGCCGCGCGACGGCGGCTCCGATGCCGCGGCCGGCGGCGGTGACGATGGCAACTCGCTGCATGCGGCAGTCTCCTGGGGTTGGACAGGGGGCGCAGGCCGGCGGCACCGCCGGCTACTGGAGCGGGCCCTTCAGCGCCGCCGGCATCGGGATGGCGACCGTCTCGATGCCCTCCTCGCGCAGGGCATGGCGCTCCTCGGGCGAGGCCTGGCCGCGGATGCCGCGCTGCGGCGTCTCGCCGTAGTGGATGCGGCGGGCCTCTTCGGCGAAGCGTTCGCCGACGTCCTCGGTCTTCTCGACCAGCTCGCGCACGGCCTGCAGCCACGCCGCCTGCAGGTCGCCAGGGCGGGTGACGGCCTGCGCCGATGACGCCTCCGTCGCCGCCGGGGCCTGGGCCTGGGCCGGCACAGGCGCCTGGGCGCCCGACAGGTTCAGCCGCGGTGCCGACGGCAGCCGGCGCACCTCGGCGTCGTCGCACAGCGGGCAGCGGACCAGGCCGCGCGCCAGCTGCGCCTGAAGGTCGTCGTCGGAGCCAAACCAGCCCTCGAAGGCGTGGTCGTGGCGGCAGCGCAGGTCGAAGACCTTCATCTTGCCTTCATGCTACGTCGCGGGCGTTTCCTGCGCTGGTCCAGGACCATGAACGCTGGCCGGACAGCGCCGACTGCAGCCAGTGCAGGCCGATCAGCGTCTTGACGTCGGTCAGCTCGCCGCGGGCGTCGAGCGCCGCCAGGGCCGACAGCGGCAGCGTCACCGTCTCGACGAACTCGCCCGCATCGGGCCGCGCCGGTCCCGCCAGCAGCCCGCGCGCAAACCACAGCGCGATGCCCTCGCTGCTGTAGGCTGCGGCGTTGTGGATCCAGCCAGCCCAGGCCCACTCGGTGGCGGTGTATCCGGTCTCCTCGAGCAGTTCGCGCCGCGCGCAGGCGATGGTGGGCTCGCCGGCGTCGCGCTTGCCCGCGGGCCACTCCAGCAGCACGCGGTCGATTGGGTAGCGGTGCTGGCGCACCAGCACCAGCGTGGGATCGGCCGCCA
>JBILSW010000571.1:0-2545 GCA_044371895.1 Rubrivivax sp. | reverse complement strand
AGGTCGATGGCCTGCCCGCCGGCCATGCCGGCGTGGCCGGCGGAACGGGCCAGCAGGCCCGCCAGGCGTGCCTGCAGAGCCGGCGCCACGACGGCGTCGGCCGGCGTGAGCACCTCGAAGGCCAGCGCCTGCATGGCATCGCCCGCCAGCATCGCCTGGGCCTGGCCGTACTTCACGTGCACGGTGGGCTTGCCGCGCCGCAGCACGTCGTTGTCCATGCAGGGCATGTCGTCGTGCACCAGGCTGTAGGCGTGGATGAGCTCCACGGCCACCGCCGCGCGCAGCGCCGCCTCGCGCTGTCCTCCCACGGCGCGACAGGCCGCCAGCACCAGCAGCGGACGGAGCCGCTTGCCACCGTCAAGCACGCCGTAGCGCATGGCCTCGCCCAGCCCGGCCGGCGCGTCGACTGGCACCCAGGCCTCCAGCGCCGACTCGACCGCGGCCAGTTCGGAGCGGGCCCACGGATCGAAGGCGTCCGTCATCGGGAACGTCATGCCGACGCTGCCCACGGCTTGAGCACGCCCTCGTCCAGCACCTTGACCTGTTCCTCCACGGCCTGCAGGCGGCTGCGGCAAAACTGCAGCAGTTCCGACGCGCGCCGATAGGCGTCGAGCAGCTGGTCCAACGGCATCTGGCCGTCTTCCATCTGCGCCACGAGGCGGTCGAGTTCGGCCAGCGCCTGCTCGTAGCTGGCGGGTTCGGTGGGCTTGCTGGTGCTCCGGGCCATGGCGGGAGGAAGGGCGTTACCGGCTCATGAAATGCGACGGCATTCTAGACACGCGCCCCGCCTCGGAGCGTCGGGCTGCGGCGGGGTGGCGACGGCCGTGCAACACCCCGGGAGCCCTCCCTGACCAGGGGGCACCCCCCCGGCTAGAATCCGGGCCCGCCTGGAACCCCCCGGGGGTTCTAGGCGCCGTCATCGCTGGGGTTGCGCCGCGTGAGGAAGGCTCGCGCGGCACCCCTGGCCCGGTTTGGTCGCAGTCCTTTTTTTGCCGCAAGGAGGATCCGGTCGGATCATGTCGGACCTGAGCATTGCCGTCGACACCCTGGAGCGCGCCCGCACGCAGTTGCCGGTGAGCAGTTATTTCGACGCGGCGCTGCACCGGCGCGAGCTGGAGCTCATCTTTCAGCCCGCCGCACGCTACCTGGGGCACGAACTGGCCGTGCCCGAGGTTGGCGACCACCTCGCGCTGCCCCAGGAGGGCGAAGGCCGTGCGCTGGTGCGGACGAAGGCCGGCGTCGAGCTCATCGGCAACGTCTGCCGCCACCGCCAGGCCATCATGCTCAAGGGCCGCGGCCAGACCACCGGCGGCCACGTGGTCTGCCCACTGCACCGCTGGACCTACGACCTCCACGGCCGCCTCGTCGGCGCACCGCACTTCGAGCAGGATCCCTGCCTGAACCTGCGCAACCACCCGGTGCAGACCTGGAACGGCCTCGTGTTCGAGCGCCAGGGCCGCACCGTCGCCACCGACCTGCAGGCGCTGGGCGTGGCGGCCAAGCTCGACTTCACCGGCTACCAGTACGGCCACTCCAGCCTGCACCGTTGCGACTACAACTGGAAGACCTTCATCGAGGTCTACCTCGAGGACTACCACGTCGGACCGTTCCACCCGGGGCTGGGTCAGTTCGTCACCTGCGGCGACCTCGCCTGGGAGTTCGGCCGTCACCACTCGGTGCAGACCGTGGGCGTGAACTCCGCGCTCGCCCGCCCGGGCTCGCCGGTGTACCAGCGTTGGCACGACCAGGTGCTGAAGGTGCGCGCCGGCCGCCCGCCCGAGCACGGCGCCATCTGGCTGACCTACTACCCCTCGGTGATGGTGGAGTGGTACCCCGAGGTGCTGGTGGTCAGCACGCTATTCCCGCGGGGTCCGCAGCAGACGCTGAACTTGGTGGAGTTCTTCTACCCCGAGGAGATCCTCGCCTTCGAGCCCGAGTTCGTCGAGGCCCAGCAGGCGGCCTACATGGAAACCTGCGAGGAGGACGACGAGATCGCGCTGCGCATGGACGCCGGCCGCCGCGCCCTGCTGGAACGCGGCGAGGACGACGCCGGCCCGTACCAGAGCCCGATGGAAGACGGTATGCAGCACTTCCACGAGTGGTACCGGCGCGAGATGGGCCTGCCGGCCACCGGGCCCTGGCGCTGAAGCCGGCGCAGGCGCGCCCGGCGCTGGCGGCGTCGGCCCTGATGGTCGGCGCCACTGGCCTGTTCGCGCTGATGGGCGCCGCCGTCAAGGCGGCCTCGACCCTATATGCCCCTGGCGAGATCGTCATGGCGCGCTCGGTCATCGGCGCGATCGTGATGGTGCTGCTGATGCGCTGGCGCGGCATCGCGCTCGCCAGCCCAGTGCCGCGGCTGCACCTGTCTCGTGGCGTCAGCGGCGTGGTGGCGCTGTGCCTGTGGTTCACGGCCATCGCCGGGCTGCCGCTGGCCACGGCGATGACGCTCAACAGCATGAGCTCGGTCTGGGTGGCCGTGTTCGTGCTCGCCGGTGTGCTGCTGCACCGGCTCCGCGGCACGCAGGCCGTCGACCACGGCGTGGTC
>JBILSW010000570.1:0-2547 GCA_044371895.1 Rubrivivax sp. | reverse complement strand
ACCTTGGCCAAGGCAGTCCCCGCCTCCAACGCGGCGGCAACACCCTTTCCAGCGAGGGCGCCGTGCTCGTGCAGCCAGAACATCAACTTCTCGCTGGCAGTCAGGTCACCGAGTGCGCGGCAGATGGCTGCCACGGGCTCGCGGTCCATGCCAAGGAACGTCTGCGGGTAGTACAGCCGGTTGCCAACTTTCACAGCGAACACTTCGCCCCGTTCGGCGGCCGGCGCCAAGGCTTGGCGCGTAAGCCCCCAGGCCTGCGCGAGTTACTCACCGGGCACGACGAGGCCCTCCCTGACCCACTGGACACGCGCTGCCTCGCCGCGCGCGGTCGCACCAGCCAGGCCGCCACTGGCCTGAGAATGCTGCTTGTCCGCGGCAGGAAACTGGGCGTACGCTACCCGGGCTCGAACACCCTGCGTCCTTGGCAGTTGCATCCCTTGCTTGCTGAAGGCTGAGCGCAAACTGCCCAGGTCTTCGCTGAGCCGCCCAACTGTGGCCTCGAGTTGCGCGATGCGGCGCAGCAGGACGGGAGTGCTGAGATCGGTACTCATGGCCGGGTTCTAGGCAAATCCCGACAACCAGGCAAATGCAGAAAATGGGGCAAATAGAACAAGACGCCGCCTCTGACATGCGCTCTCGACGGCAGCATGGGCCTGCAACGTGCGCGGCGCGCGTGATGCGTCCTGTGGGCTACCAACGACTGCGCGGCGGTCCAGGCTTGGCTGTCGCTGCACGAAGCGCCCGCCACGCAGCGGGCTTACCGCAAGGAAGCCGAGCGGTTGATCGCGGTGGAACCCCGCTACGCCGTTGCTCGGCAGCCTCGATGGTGGGGCCGGCATCGCGTCCAAAAGGCTGTGGGCGATCGAGCATAGGTTGTTCGCGACGACAGCCGATGCCCTGGCCGATACGAATCCCGCGCTGGCCAAGAAGCTGCGGCGGGCCACGCCTCACCAGCCTGCCTGCGCCATCCGCCCCGGCGCCAATGCGTCGGAACTGACGTCAAGCCCCGCCGGCCACGGAGTGCCGGCTATCAGCGACTCGCTGACCGCAGCCATGGCCGGCGCCGTCTGCAGGCCGTAGCCGCCCTGGCCGGCCAGCCAGAAGAAGCCCGGTGCATCGGCCGCGAAGCCCGCCACCGGCACGCGATCGGCCGTGAAGGTGCGCAGGCCAGCCCACTGGTGCAGCACCTGCCGTACCGTCATGGTGGTCACCTCCTCGATGCGCCAGGCCGCCAGCGCGATGTCGTATTCCTCGGGCTGGGCGTCGCAAGGGGGCGAGGCCGTCTCGTCGGCCGGCGAGGCCAGCAGGTGGCCCGATTCAGGCAGGAAGTAGAACTCGTTGGCCAACGATCGCACCAACGGCCAGCCACGCACATCCACGCCAGGCGGCGGTTGGAAAGAGATGATCGTCCGCCGCAGGGGCATCAGGCCCAGGCCCGCCACGCCGGCCAGGCGTGCCAAGTCGTCGGCCCAGGCGCCGGCGGCGTTCACAAGCACCGGGGCGGTGTAGTCGCCCTGCGACGTGCGCAGGCGCCACTGACCCGCACGGCGCTCGGCCATCAGCACCTCGGCGTTGGTCACCACCTGCCCGCCGGCGGCGCGCAGGCCGCGGGTGTATCCCATCATCAACGCGTGGCCGTCCAAGCGCGCGGCTGCGGGGTCGAGCAGTCCGCGTGTGATGCCTTCGCCGCCGAGCTTGAGCACCGGCACCAGGGCTTGCATCTGTGACGCGCTGATCTCGTGCGCGGTGCCGGTGATGGCGCCCATCTCGGCCAGGTTGCTTTCGAACACCTCGTCCTGCCCGTTGCGCACCACCATAAGCGCCGGGGCGGGCGTCGACAGCGGCACGTCCGTGAACCCGGGCACCGGGTTCGAAAAAAACGTGCCGCTGGCCTTGGTGAGCAGACGAACCGGCCGGTTGCCAATGCCGAAGTGGTAGTAGGTGGCCGAGCGACCCGACGAGTGATAGCCGGTGGCGTTCTCGCGCTCGAGCACGATCACGCGGCCGTACGGCGCCAGCTGGAAGGCCACAGAAAGGCCGGCGACGCCACCGCCGACGACCAGGATGTCGGCGCCCGTCACACTGCAGCGCCGCGGTGACGCCGCATCAGGGACTGCAACCGGTCCAGCGGCAGTTCATGCACGGTCGTGCCACGAACACCCGTCATCGTGCCGGCCATCGTGAGCGAGTTGAGGATAGCCTCCTCGGCCGCCTCGGCGGCTGCAGGCAGCAGCGCGTTCATGTCTTCGCCGCCGAGCATGTTCAAACCCCTCACGAGCCCTACCTGGTGGAAGGGCAGCACGTTGGCGGTGGAGAAGGCAAGCGCGAAGTCGCCGCTGCGGTTGTTGCCAAAGCCGCCCACCCGCGACAGACCGGCATTGGCGCGGCGGGCCAGCCGGTTCAGCTGGGGCGGCAGCAAAGGCGCATCGGTGGCCACGACGATGACGATGGAGCCCTTGGTTTCGTCGGCCTCGCCGTCGTCGCGGCGCTGCGGGCTTGGCGTGACGTGGTAGCCGAGTTCACGCCCCACGGGCACGCCGTCCACCG
>JBILSW010000569.1:0-2555 GCA_044371895.1 Rubrivivax sp. | reverse complement strand
CCGCGTCCACCACGATGCGGCGGTCGACCACGAATGCAATGCGTCGCCATGCACCGTGTGCCGCGGCCCACACCGCGGCATCGACCAGCGCCGATTTGCCCAAGCCGGTGGGCACGGTCACGACGAAGGTCTCCCGGCGCGCCAGGCGCTCGGCAGCGCGGCGCTGCCAGGGGAAAGGCGTGGTGCCGTGCAGCGCCGCAAAGAAGTCGTCGAAGGTCGGCAGCGTCATGGGCACAGCTCCGGCGGTGTGGGCCGAAACAAACCGATGCCGAAGTGGCGCCAGCGGCCAGCGATGACAGGACCGTGCACGGCCTGGGCGAATCGAACGCGAGCGTGCCAGCGCGGGATGCGGGTCGGGACGTCGAGCGCACCCGGGGCACCGGTGAAATCGCTCGCGCGAGTCAGGCGCACAGACTCTGGCGAGGGAAATCCGGCAAGCACGAGGGACGACGCGACGGCGTTCGCGAGGAGCGCCGGGTCACTGCGCTTGGGCGGGTGATCGAGCAACACGGGCGTCACGGACGACCAGTCACGGCTGGGGCCCAGCCAAACAGCCGAGCGCAGCGCCAGAGGGGTCTCGGGCCCTTCCAGAACGGGTTGCAGCCTGGCCTGCTGTCCATCGGGCAGCGCAAGAACATGCACGCGCGAGAGCGCAGCCAGCGCCGCAGCGCGGTCGGCGGCTGGCGCAGCCATGGGCAGCGCGAGCGCAACACCACGGATGCGGCCACGCGCGTGCGGGTGGCCCACGTCGGGCAGCGGGAGCCACGCTGCGTGCGCAGCATCAGCGTCGTGGCCATGCACGAGCGGAGGAGCGGCGTCGCCCAAGACCGACATCACCGCCCGCCGCAGTGCACGTGCCAACGTGTGTGCAGTGTCGGCACCCCACGCGACGTCGGCCACGCGCAGGGCGACCCAGTCGTGCAGCGGAGGCGGCACCACACGGGCTTCGAATTGCGCCTGCGCGTAGGGCACCAGGACCTCGCAGGTTGGTGGCGGGCGCCGCAGCGTGCCGTGGCCCGAGTCGGCGAGCCTGTCGAGCTCTTCGAGTCGCCCAGGCCGCGGAACGCGAAGGAACGTCCGGCCGCCTTCGCGCGGCACCCAGGGTGACCCCGCGGCGACGTCGGCAGCGGCCTCGAACCGGGCCGTGGCGAAGGCGTGCGACGTTCCCAGGTGCGTCAGGCGTGCGGCCACCGCATCCAGCACGGCCAGAGTCGCAGGGGCGGCTTCGACTGCCCAGCGCAACCGCACCTCTGGCTCGTCGAGGAGGAACGCGGCAGGGAACTGTCGCGCTTGACGATTGGGCAGGAGAACCCCGTGGCTCTGCCTCTTCGGTGCCCTGATACGGGTATTCGGGTCGTTGACGGGGACGAACGAGTCCGGAGCCGGTCGGAGGTCGGCAGCGGGGCAGTAGATGTCTGGCGGTGGCGCGGCCTCCAGCCACTGCAGGGCAAAGCGCTCGTCCGCACTCGGCTTGCGCCCGCCCGCGTAGGCCGCGGCGACCAGTGCGGAGAACACACGCGACGGGTGCGGCGGCCACTCGGGCTGGCGCGGGTCATCTGCCGCTGCTGCGTAGTACCGGCCTCCGGGCAGGCCGATGCGAAGGTGGAGCATGAGGGCCGCCTACTTGGCCTCTTCCACGGGCTCGCCCGACGCCGCGGCCTGGCGGCTGCGCCGCACCAGTTCCTGAAGTCGCGAGTCGGCTTGCAGCACCAGGGTGTGGTCGCGGAACGCGAGTCCATGCCGCTTGGCATGGGCCAGCGCTTGCTGAAGCAGTTCGCGCGCGCCCTCTGCAGACAGTTGCGTGGCCTCGACCTCCTGCAGGGTGCGGCCGATCAGTTCCAAACGACCCGCGTCCTGCGGAAGCAGTTCGCACCGAGAGCGCAGCAGGTAGCCCGACTCGTTCTGCGCGATCAGCCCGTAGAGCGCCAGGGCGGCGAGCACGGCCCGACCCGCCTGGTCGCGCGCGGAGTCGATCGCGCCGTCTTCGCCTGGAAACGACAGGTGGCGAAGCCCGGAGAGCGAGAGCACGCTGGTCTGCAAGGCGCCGCTGATGACGGCGGCACGTGGAACCGCCGTGCTGGGGACGCTGCCGAACCCGAACTCGGATGGCCTCTTGGCCGAACCCTTGGCTCCCTTGGGACCCGGCTTCCGGATGTCGAAGCGCCGAACGGGATCGTCGGTGTCGACCAACTCGGCAACCTGACTGCGGATGTCCATCGGGTCGAACTTCGTCGCGGAGATGTCTGCCGGTTTCGCATCGAGGCCGATGATTTCCGAGGTCAGCAGGCGCGGCAGCTTGGCGGCCAGCGGACCGCCCCCGCTGTTGCTGTCCCAGGCCCCGAGAACCAGCGCGACCGGGGCATGTTCGAAAAGGGGAGTGGCCAGGGCCGGTCGGGCCATGGCCAAGGCCTTGCCGATGTCGGAGTCGAAGAAAGGCCTGCCGTCGGCCATGTCGCACGCCCGCAAGACGGCGTCGTATATGCGGTGCGAAAGCTGCAATACCGAGTACACGGGTTCGCCGGAGCCCGGAGGGAAGTGAATCTCGATGTCCGGGT
>JBILSW010000086.1:0-8808 GCA_044371895.1 Rubrivivax sp. | reverse complement strand
CCGTAGGTGTTGGCGTTCGCGATGTTGTTGCCGATCACCTGCAGGTTCTTGCTGGTGGCGTTGAGTCCGGAGAGGCCTTGCTGGAAGCTCATGGCGGTGTCCTGCGGTTCGCGGTGGAGGTGGAATTCAGTTGAAGCCCTGCACATCGCGCCAGGCGACGAGGCCGCTGGCGGCGGTCTCCAGCGTGAGGGTGTTGCCGGTGGTGCGAACCGCCTCGACGCGGTCGCGCATCAGCGGCGTGGCCGGCACCACCTGCGTGCCCTGGGCGGCGACGACGCGGAAGCTGTACGCGCCATCGGGCAGCGCGGTGGGGCGCCAGGCAAAGCCTTGGCGCCCGGCGTCCTGGGTGCCCAGGTTGAGCGTGTCGACGACACGGCCGGCGCCGTTGAGCACCTCCACCTTCACGCTGCCGGCGGTCCGGGCGAGCTCGAAGCCGCCGTCGGCGCGGCCCCCTTTGAGCTGCAGCTTGTTGCCGCGCACGGTGATGTCGCGCCCCACGAGTGAGGCCCCCGACAGCGCCTGCAGCTGGGCGAACTGGGTGTTCAGCCCATCGACAGTGGCGTTGAGCTTCTCGATGCCGGTGACGGTGTTGATCTGCGCCATCTGGCTGGTGATCTGCGCGTTGTCCATCGGGTTCATCGGGTCCTGGTTCTGCAGCTGCGTCACCAGCAGCTTCAGGAACCGGTCGGCCCCACCGGCCTCGTTGGCGGTGGGGGTCGCGGCCCCGCCGCCCGGAAGCGCGGCTAAGGGATTGGGGCTCGCGACGGCGGCGTTGACGGCGCTCATCAGGACTGCCCCATCTGCAGCGTCTTCTGCAGCAGGCTGCGCGCGGTGTTCATCACCTCGACGCTGTTCTGGTAGGAGCGCGAGGCGCTGATCATGTTCACCATCTCCTCGACAGGGTTGACGTTGCTGTAGGTCACGTAGCCCTCGGCGTCGGCGCTGGGGTGGCGCGGGTCGTGCACGCGGCGGCCGGGGGCGCTGTTCTCGGTGACCGTGCTCACGCGCACGCCGGCGCTGGTGTCGCTGGCGGGCACGAAGGCGTCGCGGCTGCCGACCAGCGCGGTCTGGAACACCAGCTGGCGCGCCTTGTAGGCCTTGCCGTCGGGACCGGCCACGGTGTCGGCGTTGCTGAGGTTGGAGGCCACGACGTTCAGGCGCTGGCTCTGCGCGCTGATGGCGCTGCTGGCGACGTCGAAGATCTTGAGCATGCTCATGCGTCGGCTCCTGCGGCGGGGGTCACGGCGAGTTGGGGCTCTTCATGGCGTCGAGCGTGGTGCGCACGTTGCCGTTGACGAAGCGCAGCGTGGCGTCGAACTTCAGGGCGTTGTCCATGAAGTTCGCGCGTTCGCGGTCCATGTCGACGCTGTTGCCGTCGAGGTTGGTCTGCGCCGGGTGCACATAGCGCAGCGTGGGCTGCGGGCGGCCGCCCGGGGTCAGGATGTCGCGGGCGATCCCCTCGCCGGCGGCGCCGCCGCCGCGCGCGGCGCGCAGCGCCGAGGCGAAGTCGAAGTCGCGGGCCTGGAAGCCGGGCGTGTCGGCGTTGGCGATGTTGCCGGCGATCAGCTGCTGCCGCTGGGCGCGCAGCACCAGGGCCTGGCCGTGGAAGTCGAGGGCGTCGGTGAGGCGGTTGATCATGGGCGGCAGCCTGGGCGGCTCGGGAATGCGCACGAGGACGATCTGGTCGTGGCATTGTTGGAACGGCCGCCGCCGGGCCGTGGCCCGAAAAGCGGCACCAAGCGCCGGCATTTCGGGGCGGTGGGGCGGCGCCGGACTGCCTACAGTGCCGACATGCCCGAAGCTGCCCGACGTGCACCCCCCGCGATTCCCGCTGCGCCTCCCGCCGCGGCCCGTGCCGCGCCGCGCGTGCGGGCCGGTCTGGGCGCGGCAGCGCGGGTCCTGACCCTGCTGGCGGCGCTGCCGGCGGCCGCGGCCGAGGGGCTGCCCGTCGGCGCCCTGGAGCAGGCCGCCACGGTGGCGGCCGAACTGGCGCGGAGCGACGCTCGCACGCCGCTGCCGCCACAGGCCCGCGTGGTGGCCCTGCCAGCCGCGCCCGATGCCCGCCTGCGCCTGGCGCCATGCCGTGAGGTGCAGGCCCAGCCCAGCCCCGGCGCCCCGGCTTGGGGCCGCACGCGGGTACTGCTGCGCTGCGCCAGCGGCCCCGCGGCCTGGCGCATCAGCCTGCCGGTGCAGGTTCAGGTGTGGGCGCCGGCCTGGGTGGCCGCTGAGCCCCACGCCGCCGGCGACACGCTGGCTGAGGGACGTCTGCGCCACGGCGTCGTCGACTGGGCTGCGGCGCCCACGCCACCGCTTTCGCTGTCCAGCAACCCCGCCGGCCGCACGCTGGCGCGGCCGCTGGCCGTCGGCGAACCCCTGCGCGAAGCCGACTTGCGCAGCCGCCAGTGGTTCGGGGCCGGCGACACCGTGCAGGTCACAGCCCGCGGATCGGGCTTTGCCATCCGGGCCGAAGCCCAGGCCCTGACACCCGGTTACGAGGGCCGCCCGGCGCGGCTGAAGGCCGGGAACGGCCGCATCTTCAGCGCCACCCCGGTGGCCGAACGCGAGGCCGAGGTGCTGCTGTGACCGCCCGCACCGGCCCTGGCCGAGAGCAACACCCCCGCGAACAGGGGGGTTCGGCGAGAATCCGCAGCAAACGCCTAAAGTCCGTCAGCGGCTCTGCCGATAGCCCTGCCAATCTGCCGGCGCTGTCGCCCTGACGAGTCGTCGGCCAGGAGTCCATCATGAAGATCGGTCCTCTCGAACCCAAGACCATCGCCGCCCCGGCAACCACCGAGCGCAAGGCCGCCCCGCAGCCCGCCTCGACCGAGCCCAGTGCGCAGGTGAAGCTGTCCAACGCGGCGCAGGGCCTGCAGGCAGCCGAGGGCGACGCCACCTTCGACAACGCCAAGGTCGAGCGCATCGCGCAGGCCATCCGCGACGGGCAGTTCAAGGTCAATCCCGAGGCGATTGCCGACAAGCTGATCGTCAACGCCCAGGAACTGCTGAGCCGCAAGCCCAGCTGAGCAAGCCCGCGCAGCCATGAGGCACAGCCAGCAGGAATTCGACTCCCTCAGCGACGCCGCCGCGCAGGCGGCGGCGCTCGAGCGGCCTCTGGAGGCCGTCGAGCAGCAACTCAAGGCGCTGGGCACGGCACTGCACCGCCAGGACGCGGCTGCGGTCGACACGGCCGCGGCCGAACTCCACGTGGCTCTGGCCGCCGCGGTCGACCACTTCACGCTGGCTGCCCGCCGGGGCAACGTCCCGGCGCCGCTGCGCCGGCGGCTGGCCCAGGCCGGCGGCCAGGTGGCCGCGCAGCGCGAAGCGCTGGCGCGCGCCACAGCCTCGCTGGACCGCGCCATCGACGTGCTTATCCCGCGCAGCGCGCCAGCGACGCTGTACTCGTCGCAGGGTTCGTCCGCGAGTCACGGCAGCGATCGCTTCGGCAGCGCACTGGTGGCGTAACACCTTTCTGCGCCAGCCTCGGGGCGGCTCCGGGAACCACTTGCCTTTGCAGTAGGCGACCCGACCATCCTCGGTTCTGGGTTGGGCATCGCCGCGGTGTGAGGTCAACGCTGGGCGTCAGTGACGACGTGCGCCGGTCGCTCCCGGCCCGGCGCCGCACCCAACTCGATGGGTGCCCACTTCAGTCAGCGGGCCCAGAAGGCCCACCCGACTGCACGACCTGTGACAACTGCACACCCAGCAGTCCTGTGCCCCTACAGCGCCGGCGTCCCCATCCGAAATCCAGGTGTCCCATCCGTGCCGCCAATTCAACGAAACCCACTGCGTGCCGTGGCGGCGCCGCCCCTACCTACACATGAATCACGAGACAACGCATCCAGTCGGAGCAAGCTTGTCCGCCTGGCCCCTCAAGACCCTTCTTGGATGGGTTCTGCTGGCGGCAGGTCCGTTGCTGGCCTGGCCTGGTGGGTGGGCCGTATTGCCGGCATTCTCCAGCTCGATCACGGGCTGGTGGCTGCTGCAGCGACGGGCAGACAGGCATCCGTCCGTGACCCTTGATGCGCCGGCTACTGCTCCAGCCCTGGATGCTCGCGCCTGCGCCACCGGTCGCGTCGGCGCCGAAGTCATGGTCAGCGAGGTTGTCCCGGTGTGGGCGAGGCAGATGGAGGCGACCCGAGAAGCCGTCTCGGGCGGACTGCAGCAACTGCTTGACTCGTTCAGCCACATGTTCGGGGTGTTGGAAAGCTTCGGCCAGACGCTGGACTCCATGCAGATCGGAGCCGAGCCTGGGGCGATTGACCAAGCAGTGCGCCGCGAGTCAGGTGCACTGGACGCGTTGACGGCGGCAAGCCGCCGGGCCTTCGACGAGCGCGACGCCATGCTCGCGGAACTTCATCGAATTGCCGACGCCATTGGCGAGCTGGAACGACTGGGGAAGCAGACCCGCGAGATCGGCCGCAGCACAAAGCTGGTGGCGTTCAATGCCTCGATCGAGGCCAATCGCCAGAAAGTCGGCCGCAACGACAGCGGAAGCCTGGCCGTGGCGGGCGAATTGCGCGCGCTGGCCAGTCGGATGGCCGAGACTGGCGAGCGAATCGAATGCGTGGTGGCGCAGTTGCAGGGCAGCATCTCAGGGCCCCGTCGGGCCTTCGAGGCAGCCGATACGAGCGCGCCGGAACTCCGCATGGAGATTGACATATCCGCCCGCGCTGCGCTGTGCGCACTGCTCGGTTCGCTTGGCAATTCGTTGTCGGGCAACCAGTCGCTGCGCGACACCAGCCGCGAACTGCGGGAGCAGCTTGAGACTGCCTTCGTCAACTTCCAGTTCGGTGACCGTGTGGGGCAGATGCTGAGCATCGTGGGCAACGACATGGTGAGCTTCGCGCGATGGGTCGCCGAGAACCCCCGATGCACACAGACCGATGCGGCCCAGTGGCTGGCGGCCCTGGAGTCCAGCTACACCATGGACGAACAGCGCTCAACCCATCACGGCAATGTGCACGTGAACAGCGGTGCAAGCGTCGAGTTCTTCTGATCAAGACCGAGAGGGAATCTTCCCATGAGCAAGACCATATTGATTGTTGATGACTCCGGCAGCTTTCGCACCGTCGTCAAGCTCGCTCTCCAGAAGGCTGGCTATGAGACCGTTGAAGCAGTGGACGGCAAGGACGCCGTGACCAAGCTGGACGGGCGCAAGCTGAACCTGGTCGTCTGCGACG
Organism: Rubrivivax sp.; assembly: GCA_044371895.1. GTDB lineage: Bacteria > Pseudomonadota > Gammaproteobacteria > Burkholderiales > Burkholderiaceae_C > Rubrivivax. The sequence goes on along the minus strand of JBILSW010000086.1, from coordinate 3,628 downwards.
TGAACATGCCCAACATGGACGGGCTCTCGTTTCTGCGGCACATCAAGACCACGGGTGCATACAAGTTCACCCCAGTGATCATGCTCACCACCGAGAGTCAGGAGTCCAAGAAGGCCGAGGGCAAGGCAGCTGGTGCCCGGGCTTGGTTCACAAAGCCCTTCCTGCCCAGCCAGCTGGTGGACGCCGTCAACAAGCTCTGCGTCTGAGACCAGACATGGCACAGCCGATACTGCTCATCGACGACTCGCAGAGCGTCCGCACCCTCATGCGAGGAGCTCTCGAGCGCAAGAAGTTCAACGTGGTCGAGGCTTGCGACGGCGAGGATGCGATGGACAAGCTTGACGGCCAGCCCTTCGGCCTGATCGTCAGCGACCTGTCGATGCCACGCATGGACGGGTTGTCATTCCTGCGCTGGCTGCGCGTGCACCCGCGCTACAAGTTCACGCCCGTGCTGATACTGACCACCGAGACACGCGAGCCGGTGAAGCAGTCGGCACGCGAACTGGGCGCCAAGGGCGTGCTGCGCAAGCCCTGCACACCGATGCAACTGGTCACCGCCGTACGGCACCTGTGCCGCTGAACCGGGCCTACCCATGTCGACACCCAACCTGCTGGCCTTCGGCCCCGAGATGACCATTGCGTTCGCCGCCGCGACGCGCAGGAAGCTGATCGAAACACTGAGCTGCGTCGGACCACTGACCCTGGACCTGAGCGGCGTTTCCGACTTCGACAGCAGCGGCGTGCAGCTGCTGCTGGCCACGCGACGCAGCCTGGCCGAACGCGGTGACGCGCTGACCCTGCACGCACCCAGCGCCCCGGTGCGCGAAGCGCTGGCGACCTTCGGCCTGGGCGACCTGCTCGAGCCTGCAAAGCCCTGAGGAGCAAGAAATGGGAATGGACGACGACGCCGAGGTGATCGCCGCTGCACGGGCCGGCTTCCTGGACGAAGCCGCCGACATGTTGCGGCAGTTCGAGGCCGCACTGCTTGTCATGGAAAGCGACCCCGGCGACGCCGAGAACCTGAACGCAGCGTTCAGAGCGGCGCACACCATCAAGGGCACTGCAGGCCTGTTCGGCTGCGACGCTGTGGTGTCCTTCACTCACGAGGTCGAGACTCTGATGGAAGCGCTGCGCTCGGGCGACTTGGCCGTCAATGAGGCCATCTCGGCCGCCCTGCTCGAGGGCCGTGACCAGATGGAGGCCTTGATCGACGAAGTGCGCACCGGCAACTGCGACCCAGAGGTGCAGGCGCGCAGTATCGCGCTGGGGCGTCATCTCCAGGACTTGCGCCAGGGCGAGGCTGCCGCTCATGCGGGCGCTTCCGCCGAAGACGCCAAGCCCGTGGCGAAAGCCGACGCGTCCGCGGGCGAGACCCCCGAAGCAGGCCTGTGGCATGTCTCGCTGCGATTCGGCCCCGACGCACTGCGCAACGGACTCGACCCGCTGGCCTTCCTCCGGTATCTGGGCACGCTGGGCCACGTGACCCATGTCCACACCATGGCGGACGCCGTGCCGTCGCTGGCGGCCATGGATGCCGAGTCCTGCCACCTGGGCTTCGAACTGCGCCTGCAGACCGAACGGACTCGACAGGACATCGAGCGGGTGTTCGAGTTCGCGCTCGACGACTGTGCGCTGACCATACTGGCACCGGACGCCGCCGTGCCCGAGTACGAGGCCCTGCTGGCAGAACGCTGCGGCGACGATGTCGAAGCGGCCAACGCATTGCGAAGCGTGTGGCTCCGCATGGGTGTGCACCAGCATGCGAACGATGCCCCGCTGTCGGCGGGGCCGGTGGCCAGCACGGCGGCAGCAGCCGCGCCCGCCCCTGCGACGCCCGAGCGTCGAGCCAGCGGCCCTGACCGCCGTGCGGCCACCGGTCGCCGCGGTGATGAAGCTCGCCACATCAGGGTGCGCGCCGACAAGCTCGATCGTCTCATTGACCTGATCGGCGAACTCGTCATCGCCGGCAGCGGCGCGCAGATGGCCGCCAACGCCGAGGGCAGCGCGAGCTTCCTGGAGGCAGCGCAGCGCGTGAGCGACTTGGTACAGGCCACACGGGACGGTGCGCTGAGCCTGCGCATGGTGCCAGTGGGTGAGACCTTCAGCCGCTTCACGCGCGTGGTGCGCGACATCAGCAAGCAGTTGGGCAAGGAGATTGATCTGATCGTCACCGGAGGCGACACCGAACTCGACAAGAGCATGGTCGAGCTCATTGGCGACCCGCTTATGCACCTGGTGCGCAACAGCCTGGACCACGGCATCGAGGGTCCGGACGAGCGCACCGCTGCCGGCAAGGCCCGCAATGGCCGGCTGGGTCTGAACGCCTACCATGAGGCCGGCAGCATCGTCATCGAGGTGAGCGACGACGGCCGCGGCCTGGCGCGCGACCGCATCCTGAAGAAGGCGGTAGCGCGCGGTCTGGTGCCTGAAGGTTCCGCACTGTCAGACCCCGAGGTATGGCAACTGATTTTTGCGCCAGGCTTCTCGACCGCTGACCAGGTGACCGACATCTCTGGCCGCGGCGTCGGCATGGACGTGGTCAAGCGCAACATCGAGGCGCTTCGCGGCCAGATCAGCCTTGCCAGTACCGCGGGGAAAGGCACCACAACGCAGATCCGGCTTCCGCTGACGCTGGCCATGATCGACGGATTCCTCACCCTGGTGGGCAGCGTGCACTACGTCTTGCCGCTGTCAGTGGTGAGCGAGTGCATCGACCTGCCGCGCGAGTGCCGAGAGCACCCCGACCGCACTGCAGGCACCTTCGACCTTCGAGGCGAGGTGCTTCCATACCTAGACCTGGCCCTGTTCTATGGCGTCGGAGCCACAAATGAGTCCGTGCGTGGCCGCCGGAGCCTGGTGGTCGTGCGCCAGGGCGCAGTGCGCGTCGGACTCATCGTCGATCGCCTGCTGGGCGAACACCAGACCGTGATCAAGCCGCTTGCGGGCATCTTCAAGCCTCTGGAGGCTCTGGCCGGTTCCACCATCCTGGGCTCGGGCGACGTGGCGCTCGTGCTCGACATGCGGGGCCTCATGGCCGCGGCCACCCGGCCCGGCTCTGCAGGCGCCCGAGCCCGTGCCGCCACGCCAATCCCTGCCCTCGAGACCAGCCCCGTCCGGGACGGCTGAGCCGGTGCAGCCCCTTCCCCGAACCCCTATCGCTCCCAACGCGCAATCCAGAGAGGACCGCCGTGAAACACATCCTTCGTTCCATGCAGCTGTGGCAAAAGTTTGCCGCGCTGGGCGTCATCGGCGCGGTCATGACCGCCCTGCCCACCTATCACGTGATCAAGGCCCGCAATGGCGAGATCGCCGTCGCCAAGAGTGAGGACGCCGGCATCGACCCCGTTCGCTCCGCCATCGCGCTGCAGCGCAGCCTGCAGGCGCACCGGGGGTATTCAGGGATAGTCCTGAGCGGCAACGCGGCCTCCGAGGGCGACCGCAAGGTACGCGCGAACGAAGTCGCCACTGAACTTGCGACCCTGAACAAGCAGCTGGTCGAGCTGGCCTATACCCTGCCGGCGGACAGTGCCAAGGGCTTGAAGGCCGACTGGGAGCGGCTGCAGCAGCAGGTCGACAGCCGCAGCGTCACGCCGGCTGACAGCTACGCGGCCCACGTGGCCATGGTGCA
>JBILSW010000158.1:0-6507 GCA_044371895.1 Rubrivivax sp. | reverse complement strand
GCACCCGCTGAAGCCGGGTGACCGCGTGCAGATCGGCGGCTACGAGCTCGAGGTGCGCGACGCTGGTGCATCGCCGCGCCGGGACGACCCGTTCGCTGACCTCTTCGGCGACTCGTCCCTGGGCCTGGCGACTACGGCCCCCATGAGCGCCCCGGCCCCGCCTGCGCGGGCGGCCCCGCCGGCCATGGCGGCATGGCCGCCGCCGGCTCCTCAGCAGGCGCCGTCGGCTGCGCTGGGCCCAGGCCACATTCCCGACGACTGGGACCCGTTCGCGCCCGAGCCCGTCGCCGCCGGACCGGCCCCGCTGCCGCCGGGCGGCGGCGGCTTCGACGACCTGGCGCGTCTGGCCAGGCCCGCCGAATCGTCGCTGGACGAGCTCTTCGGCCTCGGTGCGGCACCGCTTGCCGGCGACCCGCTGGGCGCCGCGCCGGCGGCCGGGCTGGCGCCCAACACGGCGGCGCATCACGATCCGCTGCTGGCGCTCGGCAGGACCGCTTCGCTGGCGCCGGCCAGCCGCGACGACCATGCGTCGGAGCTGAACACCCCGATGCCGCTGCCCGCGGTGCAGGCGCCGCCACCGGCGCCCAGGCCGGCCGCGTTGCCCAGCGGCGCCATCTTCTCGTGGGACGACCCCCCGCGCGACGGCCGGATCGTCACCTTGCCAGGCGCGCGGCGTGCGGCGGCCCGGGCGACTCCGGACCCGTTCGAAGCCGCCGGCCTGCCGGCCGCGCCCGCGGCGCCGCTCGCGCCGCCAGTCGCGCCGCCAGTCGCGCCAGCACCCCGCGTGGCGCTGCCGGCCGCCTCAGGCGCCACGGCCGAGGCCGACGCGCTGCACCGCGCGCTGCTAGAAGGCCTGGGCACACCGGGTCTGCGCCTGCCGGTGCTGGACGAGGCCACGATGCGGCTGATCGGCGAGCTGCTGCGCGAGTCCATGCGCGGCGCGGTCGAGCTGCTGGTCGCGCGCGCCGCGCTGAAGCGCGAGATGCGCGCCGAGCAGACGATGATCGTCGCGCGCGAGAACAACCCGCTGAAGTTCTCGCCCAGCGTCGAGGTTGCGCTGCAGCACCTGCTGGGCCGGCCGTCGCCGGGCTTCATGGCCGCCGCACCGGCCGTGCGCGACGCCTTCGACGACCTGCGCGCGCACCAGCTTGGCGTGATGGCCGGCATGCGCGCGGCGCTGGACGGCGTGCTGCAGCGATTCGACCCGCAGCAGCTGGAGGCCAAGCTGGGCGCCCGCTCGTCGTTCGCCAGCCTGATCCCGGCCACGCGCAAGGCGCGGCTGTGGGAGCTGTTCCAGGAGCTCTTCGGCCAGCTGCAGACCGAGGCGCAGGACGACTTCGACGACCTCTTCGGCCGGGCCTTCCTGAAGGCCTACGAGGAGCAGCTGGCCCGGCTTCGCCGCGAACGCGAGCCGCGCTGACGAGCCACGGCGAGCAGCCAGGAGGACCCCCGTATGCTGGCTTTGGAAGTTGCGCTGCTGTCGGACCGCGGCGGCCGCACGTACAACGAGGACGCCTGCGGACACTGGCACAGCAGGCGTCACCTGGTCTGCGTGCTGGCCGACGGCGCCGGCGGCCATGGCGGGGGCGACATTGCGTCGCGGCTGGCGGTGCAGGAGCTGATCGGCCGCTTCTCCGAGCAGCCTTCGGAGAAGGCGTCCGAGCTGGACCGCCTGCTGCGCGTCACCAACGACGTGCTGATCGCGCAGCGCGTGCCCGGCACCGCGCGCCAGGACATGCACAGCACGGTGGTCTGCCTGGTCATCGATTTCGTGGGCCATTGCGCGCACTGGGCGCATGCCGGCGACTCGCGCATGTACTGGTTCCGCGGCGGCTGCCTGCACGACCGCACGCGCGACCACAGCCTCGTCCAGGCGCTGGTCGACACCGGCATGCTGAGCCCCGAGCAGGTGCGCGCCCACCCCAAGCGCAGCGAACTTCGCTCGGCGCTGGGCATCGCGGCCGATCAGCTGGAAGTGTCCAGCGACGACGACGGCGGCGACCCGGTGCAGCCCGGCGACGTCTTCCTGCTGTGCACCGACGGGCTGTGGGAGTACCTCGACGACGCGGTGCTCGAATCCACGCTGGCCGCGGCGCCCAACCCCGGGGCCTGGATCGGGGAGCTGGCTGCGCGGGTGCGCGCCGCCGCCAGCCACAAAGCCAGCCACGACAACTTCAGCGCGTTGACCGTCTGGACGCGCGAGGCGCAGGCGGACTGAACGGCGCGCGCCTCCCCCCCCCCACGACTCAGGAGGACACCATGGCCAACCAGACCTGCATGGGCGCGATGATGCAGTGCAGCCAGGGCGTGGCGCCTAGCTCGCTGATCCCGACGCCGAAGACGGTGATGACCAGCAACATGGTCGCCGCCAACATCCTGGATCACATCCCGATGGTCAACATCCCGCCCTTCGGCATGTGCCGCAGCCCGGCCAACCCGATGGTGGCGGCGGCCACCGCGGCTGCCCTCGGCGTGCTGACACCGATGCCCTGTATCCCGGCGACCCCGGCGCCTTGGGTCCCTGGCGCACCGACGGTGCTGCTGTGCGGCGCGCCCGCCCTCAACGATAGTTCCAAGCTGACCTGCCTGTGGGCCGGCACCATCAGCATCAACTTCGCCGGTCAGGTGACGCACCAGATTCCGTAGGGTGCCCTGAAGCGGCCAGGGCCCGCACGCGGCGGGCCCTGGAGCCTGGGAAACGCGGGTATGGTGTCAGGACGGGGGCGTCGCGCGGCCAATCTCGACGCGCCGGTTCTCGGGCGCGAACGGGTCGCGGTTGTTCTTGGGCGCGTTGGAACCCACGCCCACCGGCGCCAGCATGGCTGGATCGGCGCCCAGGCTGATCAGGTAGTCCCTCACCGCCTCGGCACGCCGCTGCGACAGCGACATGTTGACCTCGTTGGTGCCCGAGGCATCGGCGTGGCCCTCGATGCGCACGACCCGGTTGCTGCCGCGGCGAGCCTTGAGTACCTCGGCGAAGACCTCGAGCTGCTTCTTCAGCCGGTCGGGGAGCTCGGCGGAGCCGATGCGGAACGAGGTCGCCGGCAGCGAGTAGCGCACCGCGGGCTTGAATCCCATGCACTTGAACCCGGCGCGCTTGAGCTCCTCGCAGGCGTCCTCGGGAAACAGGCCTTCGGCTACGGACTCGACCGTCGGAATGCTCTGACCTACGTCGACCGCGCCCTGCGCGAGCGCGCCCTGACTGATGGCCACGGAAGCGGCCAGCGCCCAACGCGTGAACCGTACGAAAGAACTCATTGCACACCTCGCGGAAGTGACCGGGCCCATCCGGCCCGAGGCCAGTCATCATGGCCTGGCCTGGATCGGGGCCGATGTGGAGGCGCCCCTGCGGCGACCCCAGACCCCGACACGCAAAATCATAAGCCCGGCCATCGTGCCGCACCAACCCCAAATCGAAGGCGTCGGGCAGGCAGGGGAGTGGCACAAATCACATCCGAATGGAGGGCGGGCCACCGCACAGCCCCCGGTGACGGCCGGCCAGTGGCCGTGTATCGTTGCGCAGCGGTGCGTGCTGTGCGCGGCCGGCGGGTGGTGCGCCTGCCTGCAGGCGTCCAACCGACCTTGCGACAAGAACAGCGCCCACGGCGAGAGATCCCGGGAAGGACCGCGGCCCCGATGACTTGGCACAACAAGGTGATGTGGACGGAGGGAATGTTCCTCCAGCCGCAGCACTTCCAGCAGCAGGATCGCTTCGTCGCCCGCCAGCTCGACAGCCGGTTCGCTGCCGGCCTGGGTTGGCCCTGGGGCTTCTCGTCGCTGCAGTTCGACGACGCCGCGCTGCTGCAGGGCAAGGTGATGATCACCGCCGCGCGTGGCGTGATGCCCGACGGCCAGGCTTTCGCGGTACCCGCCGACGACCCGGCGCCGCCCGCCTTCGAGGTGCCGGTCGATGCACGCGACCAGGTCGTCGTGCTCGCGGCACCGCAGGCGCGCCCTGGCGTGACCGAGAGCGACGTCGAGGGTGGCGAGACAGCGATGCCGCCGCGCTGGCGCGTAGCGGACATCGAGGCCGCCGACGTCCACGCCACCAGCCTGCGCGAGGCTCCGGTGCAGGTGGGCCGGCTGAACCTCCGCCTGATGCTGGGGCGCGATGCCGGCGACGGCTATGCCGCGCTGGGCGCGGTGCGCGTGGTCGAGCGTCGCGCCGACGGCCGCGTGTTGCTGGACAGCCAGTACGTGCCGCCGATGCTGCACGCGCCGGCCCACGTGGTGCTGGACAGCCACCTGCGCGAGGTGCACGGCATGCTGCACCAGCGTGGCGAGGCGCTGGGCGCGCGGCTGGCCCAGCCGGGCCGTGCCGGCATCGGCGAGATCGTCGATTTCCTGCTGCTGCAGGCCGTCAACCGCCACCAGCCGCTGTTCGCGCACCTGCAGCGCCTGGCGGTGCTCCACCCCGAACGCCTGTACGAGCTGTGCCTGGGCCTGGCCGGGGAACTCTCCACCTTCCGCGAGGCGCGCCGCCCGGCGGCCTACCCGGAGTACCGGCACGACGACCTCGCCGGCTGCTTCCGCGCCGTGATGTCCGACCTGCGGCAGTCGCTGTCGATGGTGATGGAGCAGACCGCGATCCCGATCGACCTGCAGGAGCGCAAGTACGGCATCCGGGTGGCCATCATCTCCGACATCGAGTTGCTGCGCAGCGCCATGTTCGTGCTGGCGGTCAACGCGCAGATGCCTGGCGAGGCGCTGCGCGCGCGCTTCCCGACGCAGGTCAAGATCGGCCCGGCCGAGCGCATCCGCGACCTCGTCAACCTGCAGCTGCCGGGCGTGACCCTGCGTGCGCTGCCGGTGGCGCCACGGCAGATTCCGTACCACGCCGGCTTCACCTACTTCGAGCTCGAGACACGGGGCAACGAGCTGTGGAAGCAGCTCGAGACCAGCGGCGGCCTGGCGATGGCGATCGCCGGCGAGTTCCCGGGCCTGGCGCTCGAGTTGTGGGCCATCCGCGGGTGAGGCCGCGGCGCAGGAGCAGCACGCGATGAGCAACTCCGACGAAGCCCCGGATCCGTTCGCCGCCTTCGAGGCCGACCGCACGGTGATCAAGCCGAGTGCCGGCCGTGGCGCCCGGCCGGGGCCGGCGACGGCAGGGGGGGGCGCCGCGATCCCCGGTACCACTGCCGGCGCAGGCCCCGCGCCCGAGGCTGCGCTGCCCGAGCTGCCAGGCGCCGCCAGCCTGAATCCGCTGGTGCAGGCGGCGGCGCCGCTGCTGTCGGCGGCGCCTCGGCTGCGTGCCATGGTCCGTCACCCCAACCCGGCGGCGCTGCGCGCGTCGCTGGTGCAGTCGGTGCAGCGCTTCGAGGCCGCGGCGCGTCAGCAGGGGCTGCCCAACGAGCAGGTCGTGGCCGCGCGCTACGTGCTGTGCACGCTGCTCGACGAATCGGCGTCCAGCACGCCCTGGGGCGGCTCGGGCGCCTGGGCGTCGCAGAGCCTGCTCGTGCACTTCCACAACGAGGCCTGGGGCGGCGAGAAGGTCTTCCAGCTGCTTTCGCGACTGGCCGAGAGCCCGGCCCAGCACCGCAGCCTGCTGGAGCTGGTCTACGTGGCGCTGTCGCTGGGTTTCGAGGGCCGCTACCGCGTGCTCGACAACGGACGTGCGCAGCTCGACAGCATCCGCGAGCGGCTGGCGCTGAAGCTGCGCGAGCTCGCCGGCCCGGCGGAGAAGACGCTGTCGCCGCAATGGCAGGGCGCGGCCCCGGCGACGGCGCGACTGACCGACGGCATCCCGCTGTGGGCGGTGGGCGCGGTGCTGGCCGGCCTGCTGCTGGCGCTGTTCCTGGTGCTGCGGCTCACGCTGGCTGCGCAGACCGATGCCACCTTCAGCGCGCTGCAGGCCGTCGATGTGCCGGCTCCGCCAGCCCCGCCGCCGGCGCCTGCGGCACCGCCGCCGCCGCGGCTGGCGCAGCTGCTGAAGACCGACATCGACGCCCGGTTGCTGGAGGTGCGCGACATGGCCGACCGCTCGATCGTCACGCTGCGCGGCGACGGGCTGTTCGCCGCTGGCAGCGCCGACGTGGCCGACCCCTCGCGCGCGCTGTTCGGCCGCATCGCCGCGGCGCTGAACCAGGTGCCGGGGCAGGTCGTGGTGTCCGGCCACACCGACAACGCGCCGATCCGCAGCCTGCGCTTCCCGTCCAACTGGCACCTGTCCAAGGACCGTGCGGCCAGCGTCAAGGCGCTGCTGCAGGCGAGCGTGCCGGCAGCCCGCCTGACGGCCGAGGGCCGGGCCGACACCGAGCCGGTGGCTGACAACGGCAGTGCCGAAGGCCGGGCGCGCAACCGGCGCGTCGAGATCGTCTTGCTGGCCGCGTCGTCGTCATGATCAACCTCCTGTCCGCCGGAGCCGGCACATGAAGGGCCTGTTGTCGCGCCTGCTGAGCCCGCTGCTGTTCGCGGTCCTGGGACTGGTGGCGCTGTCGGCGCTGATCTGGTTCCTGGGGCCGCTGATCGCCGTCGGGGAGTCGCGCCCCTTCGAGCCCGTCTGGCTGC
>JBILSW010000568.1:0-2558 GCA_044371895.1 Rubrivivax sp. | reverse complement strand
CCCGTCGGCCAATGGCGCCAACGCCATCAACGTGAGCTTCGCCGCGATGGACCCGTTCTTCGCGATGGTGCGCTTCACCAGCACCAAGACCTTCCCGCCCGTGAGCAACAACTGGGGCTACTTCGGCAACGCCGAGTTCGACAAGCTCATCGCCGACGCGCGCACCAGCTTCGACGACAAGGCCCGTGACGCGGCGCTGGCCAAGCTGCACGCCCGCATCGTCGAGGAGGCTCCCTTCGTCTGGATCGCGCACGACGTCGGGCCGCGCGCGATGACGGCGCGCGTGAAGAACGTGGTGCAGCCGCGCAGCTGGTTCATCGACATCGCCACGATGACGATGGACTGACGCGCCCGAAGCACCGCCCCCACCCGGCAGATGTTCGCCTACCTGCTGCGCCGCATCCTGTACACGCTGCCCATCATGGGCGGCGTGGCCCTGGTCTGCTTCGCGCTGGTGCACCTCGCGCCGGGCGACCCGCTGGTGTCGGTGCTGCCGCCCGACGCCAGCGCCGAACTGCAGCAGCAACTGCGGACGCTGTACGGCTTCGACCGCAGCCTGCCCGAGCAGTTCGTCAGCTGGGTCTGGCGAGCGCTGCACGGTGACCTGGGCACCAGCATCGCCAGCAACCGCCCCGTCGCCACCGAGGTGATGACGGCGGTGGTCAACACGCTGCGCCTGGCCGTGGTGGCCACGCTCATCGGTTTCTTCTTTGGCTGCCTGTTCGGCTTCGTGGCGGGCTACTTCCGCAACAGCTGGGTGGACCGCGGCGCCTCGCTGCTGAGCGTGCTGGGCGTCAGCGTGCCGCACTACTGGCTGGGCATGGTGCTGGTGATCATCTTCGCGGCGCAGCTGAACTGGCTGCCGGCCACCGGCGCCGGCCCGGGCGGCAGCGACGAGTGGGCCTGGAACTGGGAGCACATCAAGCACATGCTGCTGCCGGCCATCACCATGAGCGTGATCCCCATGGGCATCGTGGCGCGCACGGTGCGGGCGCTGGTGGCCGAGATCCTGGCGCAGGAGTTCGTGGTCGGCCTTCGCGCCAAGGGGCTGACGCACTTCGGCGTGTTCCGCCACGTCGTCAAGAACGCCGCACCCACGGCGCTGGCCGTGATGGGCCTGCAGCTGGGCTACCTGCTGGGCGGCAGCATCCTCATCGAGACGGTGTTTGCCTGGCCGGGCACCGGCTTCCTGCTCAACAGCGCCATCTTCCAGCGCGACCTGCCGCTGCTGCAAGGCACCATCCTCGTGCTGGCGATGTTCTTCGTCGTGCTCAACGTCGTCGTCGACATCGTGCAGTCGCTGCTCGACCCGCGGATCGCCCGGTCATGAGCGCCGCCATCACCCCCGGCGCAGCCGCCGCCGAACCGGCGCCCAGCTCGCGCGGCTACTGGGCCAGCGTCGGCGTGCGCGTGCTGCGCGACCCGGTGTTCTGGGTGGCCGCGTCCATCGTGCTGGCGCTGCTGGCCATGGCCCTGTTCGGCCCGTGGATCGCGCCGGCCGACCCGCAGGCCAGCAGCATGCTGTCGCGCCTGAAGCCCATCGGCACCGCGGGCCACCCGCTGGGCACCGACGAACTCGGCCGCGACCTGCTCAGCCGCCTGATCGTGGGTGCGCGCCTGAGCCTGTTCATGGGCATCACCCCGGTGATCCTGGCCTTCGTCATCGGCTCGGCCATCGGCATCCTGGCGGGCTATGCCGGTGGCTTCACCAACACGTCGATCATGCGCACGATCGACGTGTTCTATGCCTTCCCCAGCGTGCTGCTGGCCATCGCGCTCAGCGGCGCCCTGGGCGCAGGCATCGGCAACGCGCTGCTGTCGCTGACCATCGTGTTCATCCCGCCGATCGCCCGCGTGGCCGAGAGCGTGACGACGCAGGTGCGCAACCGCGACTACGTGGAGGCCGCGCGCGCCAGCGGAGGCGGCGCCTTCACCATCGTGCGCGTGCACGTGCTGGGCAACGTACTGGGGCCCATCTTCGTGTATGCGACCAGCCTGATCGCGGTGAGCATGATCCTGGCCAGCGGGCTGAGCTTCCTGGGCCTGGGCGTCAAGCCACCCGAGCCGGAATGGGGCCTGATGCTCAACACGCTGCGCACCGCCATCTACGTGCAGCCCTGGGTCGCGGCGCTGCCCGGCGTGATGATCTTCATCACCTCGATCGCCTTCAACCTGCTGAGCGACTCGCTCCGCGCCGCGATGGACAACAAGTGATGGAAGCCACCGTGCGCAAGCCGCTGCTGGCGGTGCGGGGGCTGGTCAAGCACTTCCCGCTGAAGCGCGACGTGCTCGGCCGCGGCGGCGGGGTGGTGCGCGCCGTCGACGACCTGAACTTCCAGGTGCTGGCGGGCGAGACGCTGGGCGTGGTGGGCGAGAGCGGCTGCGGCAAGAGCACCACCGCAAGGCTGCTGATGCAGCTGATCGAGCCGACGGCCGGCGAGGTCGTCTTCGACGGGGCCCTGGTGGGCAGCCGCGACCTGCCGCTGAAGGAGTACCGCCGCCAGGTGCAGATGGTGTTCCAGGACAGCTACGCCAGCCTGAACCCGCGCCTGACCATC
>JBILSW010000567.1:0-2559 GCA_044371895.1 Rubrivivax sp. | reverse complement strand
GCTGCAGAAGGCGCACCGCGACCCGCTGACCGGGTTGCTCAGTCGCAAGGGCTTCCTGCTGCGGCTGGCGCAGACCGCGCTGAGCCGCAGTGCCGACCAAACGCACCTGGTGGGCATTGTCGAGTTCGACCAGTTCCGCGTCGTGTACCAGGCCTGTGGCGTGGCGCAAGGGGAAGCCCTGGCGCGCACGCTGGCCGAGAAGGTCAAGGCCTGCCTGGGCCAGGACGGCGTGCTGGCGAGCTTCCGCGATGACACCCTCGGGCTGATGCTTCCCGCATGCCGCAGGGACGAGGGCATGGCCCGGCTGGAGAAGCTGCTCGGGCACCTGAGCGAGTACCGCCACCAGTCCGAAGGCCAGAGTTTCAGCATTGGCGTCAACATGGGGGTCGCGGAGTTCAGGGCCGGCGTAGACAGCCCCGACGTGGCGGTGCAGCGGGCCGACATGGCCTGCGTCGCCGCCAAATCGGGGGGCCGCAACCGGCTGCAGTGCTATGCCGAGGACGACCGCCAGTTCCGCAACCAGCAGGACCTGGTCGCGTGGGCGGGTCGCATCGACAGCCTGCTGGCCGGCAAGGGCCTGTACCTGCGCGGTCAGATGGTCAGGCCCATAGCGGCCGACTCGGCCCTGAAGCCCTATCACGAGGTGCTGCTCGGCGTGGAGCCGACCCAGGGGCACCCGGTGAGCCCGCTGCCCTTCATCCTGGCGGTGGAGGGCCTGCGCCGCGCCCACGAGGTGGACCTGTTGGTGCTGCGCCAGACCTTCAGCTGGATACGCCGGCACCGCAGCGAGTTCGCCAGCGGTGGCGGCGTGTCGATCAATCTCTCGGCGACCTCGCTGGCCCACGCCGACGTGATCGAGGCCGTGCACCAGGAACTGCTGGCCGGCGACGTCCCTGCCGGGTTGATCGCCTTCGAGATCACCGAGACCGCCGCCATCGAGAGCTACGCTGCTGCCGCGGACTTCATGCGCCAGATGCGCCGCTACGGCTGCCGCTTCGCACTGGACGACTTCGGCAGCGGGCACACCTCGTATGCGCACTTGAAGAACCTGCGGGCCGATGCCCTGAAGATCGACGGCAGCTTCGTGAAGGACATCGTTGACAACCCGGCGGACTTCGCCATCGTGAAGTCCATGAACGACATCGCGCACTCGCTGGGCATGCACACGGTGGCGGAGTACGTGGAGTCGCCGGCCATCCTGGCCAAGCTGCGCGAGATCGGTGTCGACTACGCGCAGGGCTATGCCATCCACAAGCCCAGCCGCATCGAGCAACTGCTGGCGCCCGTGGCGGCCTGAGCCCGCGCGCCGCGGGCCTAGTCTTGCTGTGTCATGAACGTAACCTTGCCTTCACGCGTAGTCAGCGCGGACACCTTGGCAGATTCCTGAGCAAGGCTGCGGCAGTGCGCAGCCGCAAGCTCGTGATGGACGACGGGACGTGGCGCTGCGTGCGCTGCCTTCGCTCCACTCGAGGTTCTGCCACTGTTCGACAGGCAGCGTCTTGGCCAGGTCCTTCATCGACACCGGCCGTTCGTGTGGCGCTGCCCCCAAGCCAGCGCCGGGGAGCACCCTGCCCGAACAGATGCTCGATCTGCGCCAGGGCGATCGCCGTCTTGGTCGCAAACCCGACGTCCTTGGGAACGCCGGCCTTGTCGCGACGCGCCTCGTCTTCGCTCCAATCCTTGGGCAGGTACAAGCGCCAAGCCACGGGCAAGCTGCCGCCCTGGCAAGCCAGCGAGACACTGACGGCCACCTGGCAGTTGGTGACCCAGCCCCGCGCACAGGTGCGCCATGTGCCGCTCAAACTCGGGCAACTCCCTCATCAAGGCTCACCTCTGGCTTGAAGAGGATTGCATGATGCCTTGGCTCTACCAGCACAGTCAGACTGGCCAATCGGGAGGAGCCGGGGACCCGCACGCGCGAGACAGGGGTCTGGGCTGCATAGGGTCGTCAGCAGCCTGAAGGTGACCCGCCAAGCGCTGAATGCGGCGAGGCCAGCGTGAGCTACCCGGCGCAACAAGGCCTTGAGCGCCGGCCAATGATGACCAAGCAAGGCGCGCACCAGCACCCAGGCGGCGCAGCAATGAGTTCTGCTGCTTGAGTTACGCCCACGCGGTTGACCCTTTGGATCTGCATGCCAAGAAGGCCCCTCAAGGCACCCGTCAACAGGTCGATAACTCCGGGAGTGAACGCACGCAACGGTAGTGCGGGCGCCGCCCTCGACGTTCGCGCATCGGAGTTTCGAATTGCACACAACGCTGGTTCATCAAACCCTGGTGGGTCTCTCCGGGCTCGTGCTTGCCGTTGCATCCCACGCAGCGCGACCTCTGGTCACCGACGACACCGGCGTGCTCGACCAGGGCAGCTGCGAGCTTGAGGCCGTGCTCTCGCGCGACAAGGCCGATGGCGCGCAGGTCGATGGCAAGAGCCTGCAGCTAGGGTGCGGCGTCGGCGCCCGCACGCAGGTGGCACTGGCCGTCGATCGAGCCAAGGAAGACACCCTGCGGGTGCGCGGCACCACCTTGGCAGGCAAGGTGTCCCTTCTGACAGGTGATGACGCC
>JBILSW010000566.1:0-2561 GCA_044371895.1 Rubrivivax sp. | reverse complement strand
TGGGCCGCGGCGAGATCTTCGGCCAGGGCCTGGGCGCCAGCGTCGAGAAGCTGCACTACCTGCCCGAGGCGCACACCGACTTCCTGCTCGCCGTCATCGGCGAGGAGCTGGGCTTCGTCGGCGTGGCCGCGGTGATCGTCGCCTTCTTCTGGCTCACGCGGCGCATCGTCGGCATCGGCCGCCAGGCCATCGCGCTGGACCGCGTGTTCGCCGGGCTGCTGTGCCAGGGCATCGGCATCTGGATCGGCTTCCAGGCCTTCATCAACATGGGCGTCAACCTGGGCGTGCTGCCCACCAAGGGCCTGACGCTGCCGCTGATGAGCTACGGCGGCAGCGCGATCCTGATGAACGCCGTGGCGCTGGCGATGGTGCTGCGGGTGGACATCGAGAACCGAGCGCTCATGCGTGGGGGGCGGGCATGAACGAGCCGCGCCGCGCCGCGTTCGGGCTGAACTTGTCGAAGCCTGCGGGATCGCCTCCGTTCGGGCTGAGCTTGTCGAAGCCTGCGGGATCGCCTCCGTTCGGGCTGAGCTTGTCGAAGCCTGCGGGATCGCCTCCGTTCGGGCTGAGCTTGTCGAAGCCCTCTGTTCGGCACGAGCGCTTCGACAAGCTCAGCGCGAGCGGTGGCAGCAGCGCGCGCTTCGACAAGCTCAGCGCGAACGGTTGGTGCTGCGCGCGCCTCGATCGGGCCAGCGCAAATGCCATGGGCGAACGCAGGGGGCCCGCGTGATGCCTCACCTCGTCGTCATGGCCGCCGGCACCGGTGGCCACGTCATGCCGGGGCTGGCGGTGGCGCGCGAGATGCAGCGCCGCGGCTGGACGGTGTCGTGGCTGGGCACCTCGCACGGCATGGAGAACCGGCTCGTGCCGCCGAGCGGCATCGCGCTGGACACCGTCGCCTTCAGCGGCCTGCGCGGCAAGGGCCTGCTGCACGCCGCCACCGGCGGCCTGCGCCTGCTCAAGGCGATGTGGGACTGCCGCGCGATCCTGAAGCGCCGCGCCGCCGACGCCGTGCTGGGCATGGGCGGCTACGTGTGCTTTCCTGGAGGGCTGATGGCCAGCTGGCTGAACCAGCCGCTGCTGCTGGTGAACGCCGACGCCGCGCTGCTGATGTCGAACAAGGCCTTGCTGCCCCTGGCCGACCGCGTGGCCTTCGGCTTCGACGGCACGGCCGCGCGGGGCACGAGGAACGGCGTCGTCACGGGCAACCCCGTGCGCGCCGAGATCGAGGCGATCGCCGAGCCGGCACAGCGGCTGGCCGGGCGCAGCGGCCCGCTGAAGCTGCTGGTGGTGGGCGGCAGCCTGGGTGCGCAGGTGCTCAACCGCACCCTGCCCGAGGCGATCGCGAAGCTGCCGGCCGATGCACGCCCGCAGGTGCTGCACCAGACCGGCGCCGCCGACGAGGCCGCCGTGCGCGCTGCCTACGCCGGCCACGGCATCGCCGCCGAGGTGCGCGCCTTCGTCGACGACATGCCGGCGCAGCTGGCCGCCTGCGACCTGATGGTGTGCCGCGCCGGCGCCATCACCGTGAGCGAGCTGTGCGCCGCCGGCGTGCCGGCCATCCTGGTGCCGCTGGTGGTGAGCACCACGGCGCACCAGCGCGACAACGCGCAGTGGCTGGCTGCGCAGGGCGGTGCCGTGCACCTGCCACAGCCGGAACTGACGCCCGGGCGGCTGGCCGCCGAGATCGCGCGGCTCGACCGCGCGACGTTGCTCGCGATGGCTGTCAAGGCCCGCGCCCAGGCCCGCCCGCAGGCCGCCGCGCGCGTGGCCGACGAGATCGAGGCGCAGGTGAAGAGGATGGCCCGATGAACCACGCCGTCCACCACATCCACTTCGTTGGCGTTGGCGGCTCCGGCATGAGCCCGCTGGCCGAGATCATGGTCGGCCTGGGCTACACCGTCAGCGGCTCCGACCTGCGGGCCAGCGCCACCACCGAGCGGCTGGCGCGCCTGGGCGTGCAGGTGCACATCGGCCACGATGCCGCGCACATCGCGGGCGCGCAGGCGCTGGTCACCAGCACCGCGGTGAAGGCCGGCAACCCCGAGGTGGTGGCCGCGCGCGCCGCGCGCATCCCCATCGTGGCGCGGGCGGCGCTGCTGGCCGAGCTGATGCGCCACAAGCAGGGCATCGCCATCGCCGGCACGCACGGCAAGACCACCACCACCGCGCTGGTGGCCAGCGTGCTGGCCGAGGCCGGTGCCGACCCCAGCTTCGTGATCGGTGGCGAGCTGCGCAGCGCCGGCGCCAACGCGCGCCTGGGCGCCGGCGATCTGCTGGTGGCCGAGGCCGACGAGAGCGACGCCAGCTTCCTGGCCCTGAGTCCCGTGCTGGCCGTCGTCACCAACATCGACGCCGACCACATGGAGACCTACGGCCACGAGCTCGCGCGCCTGCACGAGGCCTTCGTGCAGTTCGTGGCGCGGCTGCCGTTCTACGGCCGCGCCGTGGTCTGCGCCGACGACGCCGGCGTGCGCGCGGTGCTGCCGCGGCTGGAGCGCTACGTCACCACCTACGGCCTGGGCGAGGGCGCCGACCTGCGCGCCCTGGGCGTGGCCGCG
>JBILSW010000564.1:0-2574 GCA_044371895.1 Rubrivivax sp. | reverse complement strand
TGGCCATCGCGCCCGGCTCGGCGCTGGACAAGATCGCGCGCGAGCGCCTGTCCACCGTCTACATGCCGGGCTGGAAGATCACCATGCTGCCCGACACCGTGGTGCAGGCCTACACGCTGACGGCTGGCCGCGACTGCCCGGCGGTGAGCCTGTACGCCACCTTCGACGAGGCCACGCTCGAGCTGAAGGGCCACGAGACGAAGATCGAGCGCGTGCCCATCGTGGCAAACCTGCGACACGACGTGCTGGACGCCATCGTCACCGAGGCCTCGCTCACGGGCGCCGATCCCGCGGCCTACGACTTCGCGCCCGAGCTGGCCTTCGCGTTCCGGCTCGCCCGGCACCTGAAGGCCGCACGCGAGGTGGTGCGCGGCAAGCCCGAGACCTTCAACCGGCCCGACTACAGCTTCAGGCTCGACCGCGCCGAGGCCGACACCGAGCCCGGCGGCGACGAGACGGTGCTCATCGGCACGCGCCGCCGCGGCGCGCCGCTGGACCTGATCGTCGCCGAGGCCATGATCCTGGCCAACTGCACCTGGGGCGGGTGGCTGGCGCAGCACGGCGTGCCGGCCATCTACCGCAGCCAGGCCAGCCTGGCACCGGGCATCAAGGTGAAGATGGGCACCAAGCCCGCGCCGCACGCCGGCATGGGCGTGCCGCAGTACGCCTGGAGCACGAGCCCGCTGCGCCGCTACACCGACCTCGTCAACCAGTGGCAGATCGTCGCCGTGGCGCGCCAGGGCCGCATGGCGCCGCTGGTGGCGCCGTTCAAGCCCAAGGACGCGGCCCTGTTCAGCGTCATCGGCGCCTTCGACGCCGCCTACTCGGCCTACAACGGCTTCCAGCAGCAGATCGAGCGTTACTGGACGCTGCGCCACCTGCAGCAGGCGGCCGTCGCCGAGCTCGACGCCGCGGTCATGAAGGAAGGCCTGGTGCGCGCCGAGACGCTGCCACTGGTGTTCCGCGTGCCCGGCACCGAGGGCCTGCCGCGCGGCGCACGCATCCGCGCCCGCGTGGCCGGCATGGACCTGCTCACGCTGGAGCTGCACGCCACGCTGCTGGCGCAGCTGGACGTTCAGGTCGCGTCCCCCGACGAAGCGACCGAGGACGACGAGGCGGAGCCCGCCGGCACCCTGCAGCTGGCCATCGACGTGGCCGAGGCCGAGCCCGTGGTCGACCCAGCGGCCGAACCCGCCGCCTGACCCGCTGCCTCGTCCGCCACCTCACCCGCCGCATCACGACCATGCGCTGGCCCGACATGACGACGCTGCAGTGGGCGCTCGCGCTGTCGCTGGGCGCGCACGGCGTGCTGCTGTCGGTGCGATTCGTCGACCCCGAGGCCATCAGCCGCGCCTTCCGCGACACGCCGCTGGAGGTGATACTCGTCAACGCCCGCGGCGACGAGCCCCCGGCCCAGGCCCAGGCCATCGCGCAGGCCAACCTCGCCGGCGGCGGCGAGGCCGCCCAGGGCCGCGCCACCAGCCCGCTGCCGCTGGCCGCCACGGTGCAGATGGGCGAGTCGCCCGAGGAGGCTCGCCAGCGTATCCAGCAACTGCAGCGCGAACAGCAGCAGCTGCTGGCCCGGGTGCGCCGCGAGATCGCCGCCCTGCCCCCGCCCGACCCCGCCCGCGACCGTGGCATGCCCGAGCAGCGCGAGCAGGACGAGCGCCGCAAGCAGCTGCTGCGCCTGTTGGCCGAAATCGAGAAGCGCGTCAACGAGGAGAACGCGCGCCCCAAGAAGCGCTACGTCAGCCCGGCCACTCGCGAGGAGGTCTACGCGCTGTACTACGACGGCCTGCGGCGCCGCATCGAGGACCGCGGCACGCGCAGCTTCCCCGAGCACCAGGGCCGCAAGCTCTTCGGCGAGCTCACGATGAACGTCACCATCGACGCCGCCGGGCGCGTGGTGGAGGCCGACATCGTCAGCAGCAGCAACAACCGCCGGCTCGACCAGCAGGCGCTGGCCATCGTGATGGCGGCGCAGCCCTTCGGGCCGTTCACCCCGGCCATGCGCGCGCAGGCCGACCAGATCGTCGTCACCTCGCGCTTCCGCTTCACGCGCGACGAGGCGCTCGAGACCACGCAGATCAGCCGATGACACCCCCCGCGAAGGCGCCCGATCGCTACGCGGTGCTCGGCCACCCCGTGGCCCACAGCCGCAGCCCGGCCATCCACGCCCGCTTCGCCGCGCAGACCGGGCAGGCGGTGCACTACGGCCGCCTCGAATGCCCGCTCGACGGCTTCGCCGCGGCCGTACGCTCCTTCGCTGCCGACGGCGCGCGTGGCTGCAACGTGACCGTGCCCTTCAAGTTCGCGGCCTTGCAGCTGGCCGGCCGGGCCAGCGAGCGCGCGCGGCGCGCCGGCGCAGCCAACGTGCTGGGTTTCGACGGTCCCAGGCCGGCGCAGTGGTGGGCCGACAACTCCGACGGCATCGGCCTTGTTCGCGACATCCGCCGGCACGCCGGCGTGGCGCTGGGCGGCGCACGCGTGCTGCTGGTGGGTGCCGGCGGCGCAGCGGCCGGTGTGCTGGGGCCGCTGCTGGAGGCCGGCGTGGCCGGCGTGGTGCTGGCCAAC
>JBILSW010000563.1:0-2576 GCA_044371895.1 Rubrivivax sp. | reverse complement strand
CAGCAGGCGCAGGTGGTGGGCGTCCAGGCCGGCGCGGCGCGCCAGGTCTTCAGCATCGGCGAACGGCGCCGCGGCGCGCGCGGCCACCAGGCGCGCCGCGGCGGCCTCGGTGAAGCCGGCGATGCGGCTGAAGCCCAGGCGCACCGGGCGCAGCGCCGTGGCGGCGTCGCCGGCCGCAGCGTGCTCAAGCACGGTCTCCCAGGCGCTGGCCTGCACGCACACCGGCCGCACCGCCACGCCGTGCTCGCGGGCGTCGCGCACCAGCTGCGCGGGGGCGTAGAAGCCCAGCGGCTGCGAATTCAGCAGCGCCGCCAGGAAGGCGTCGGGGTGGTGGCACTTCAGCCAGGCGCTGGCGTACACCAGCAGCGCGAAGCTCGCGGCATGGCTCTCGGGGAAGCCGTATTCGCCGAAGCCCTCGATCTGCTTGAAGATGCGCTCGGCGTACTCGCGCGAGTAGCCCTTCTCGATCATGCGGCCCACCAGCCGCTCGTGGAAGGGGCCGAGGCCGCCCCGGCGCTTCCAGGCGGCCATGGCGCGGCGCAGCTGGTCGGCCTCGCCGGGGGTGAAGTCGGCCGCCAGGATGGCCAGCTGCATCACCTGCTCCTGGAAGATGGGCACGCCCAGGGTGCGCTCGAGCGCCTGGCGGACCTCGTCGCTGGGGTAGTCGACCGGCTCCTCGCCGTTGCGGCGCCGCAGGTAGGGGTGGACCATGCCGCCCTGGATGGGGCCGGGCCGCACGATGGCGACCTCGATGACGAGGTCGTAGAAGCGCTGCGGTCGCAGCCGCGGCAGCATGCTCATCTGGGCGCGGCTCTCGACCTGGAAGGTGCCGACGCTGTCGCCGTGCGAGAGCATGGCGTAGACCTGCGGGCACTCGGCCGGCACCTGGTGCAGTTCCAAAGGCGCGCCCCGCTTGGCGGCCACCATCACGAGCGCGCGGCGGATGGCGCTGAGCATGCCCAGCGCGAGGATGTCGACCTTGAGCAGGCCCAGCGTGTCGAGGTCGTCCTTGTCCCACTGGATGACGCTGCGGCCCTCCATGGTGGCGTTCTCCACCGGCACGAGCTCGGCGAGGTCGTCGCGCGCGATGACGAAGCCGCCGGGGTGCTGGCTCAGGTGGCGCGGGAAGCCGATCAACTCGTGCGTCAGGCCCATCCACTGGCGCACCAGCGGGCTGTCGGGGTCGAAGCCGTTCTCGCGCAGGCGCTCGGGGTTGACGTGGCGGCCGTCGAACCAGTGCTGGCTCTTGCTGAGCGCCTCGATGCGCGCGAGGTCGATGCCCAGGGCGCGGCCCACGTCGCGCAGCGCGCTGCGCGGGCGGTAGCTGATGACCACCGCCGCGAGCGCGGCGCGGTGGCGGCCGTACTTGCGGTAGATGTACTGGATGACCTCCTCGCGGCGCTGGTGCTCGAAGTCGATGTCGATGTCGGGCGGCTCGTTGCGCTCCTCGCTGATGAAGCGCTCGAACAGCAGCGTGGTGCGGGCGGGGTCGACGGCCGTGACGCCCAGGCAGTAGCACACGGCCGAGTTGGCGGCGCTGCCGCGGCCCTGGCACAGGATGCCCTGGCTGCGCGCCCAGCGCACGATGTCGGCCACCGTCAGGAAGTAGGGCTCGTAGCGCAGCCGGCCGATGAGCGCGAGCTCGTGCTCGATCATGGCGCGCACGGCGGGCGGCTCGCCGCCGGGGAAGCGGCTCCTCGCGCCGTCTTCCGTGAGCTGGCGCAGCCAGCTCGCGGGCGTGTGGCCGGCGGGCGTGATCTCGCGCGGGTACTCGTACTTCAGCTCGGCCAGGCTGAAGGCGCAGGTGCCGGCGATGGCGACCGAGGCCTCGAGCCATTCGGGCCGGAACAGCTGCGCCAGGCGCAGCCGCGAGCGCAGGTGCGATTCGGCGTTGGCCTGCAGCGCCAGGCCGGCGCCGGCCACGGTGGTGCCCAGGCGCGTGGCGGTGAGCACGTCGAGCAGCGCCTGGCGCGAGCGGCGGTGCAGGCACACGCCGCCGGTGGCCACCAGCGGCAGGCCGGTGGCGGCGGCCACCCGCTGCAGCAGCTGCACGGCCGCGGCCTCGGCGGCGCGGTGGCGGCGCTGCACGGCGATGGCGCAGCGATCGGGGCCGAACCAGGTGCGCAGCCACAGCGCGTGCTCGAACAGCGTCTCGAAGGGCTGGCCCGGGGCGGGCACGAGCAGGGCGAAGCAGCCCGGCAGGCCTGCGAGCATGGGCGCCCTGGCGACGCGGCCCTCGACGTCGGCCCGGTGCGCGAGGTACTGGCCCTTGGCAGCGCGGCGGCGGGCCAGCGTGATCCACTGCACCAGGTTGCCGTAGCCGCGGCGCGACTGCGCCAGCAGCACCAGGCGCGGCTCGGCCTGTCGTTGCGCGGCGGCGGCGTCGGCCAGCGGCGGGGGCTCGGGCGGCGGCGGCGCGGCGGCGGCGGCGCGGGCACGGTCGGCCGCCACCTGGCGCGCGGCGGCGGTGACCACGGCCTGCAAGGCGGTCTGGGCGGCGTCGATGGCCAGGGGGCCGGGCGCGGGGGCGCCAACGGCCGGGGTGGCGGGGGCGGGGGAGGCGGCCGGCAGGGCCG
>JBILSW010000562.1:0-2582 GCA_044371895.1 Rubrivivax sp. | reverse complement strand
ACGAACTCCTGGATCTCGTTGGTGACGTGCGGGATCACCTGCACCGTCTTGCCGAGGTAGTCGCCGCGGCGTTCCTTCTCGAGCACGCTCTTGTAGATCTGGCCGGTGGTGAAGTTGTTGCTCTTCTTCATCCGCGTGGTGATGAAGCGCTCGTAGTGGCCGAGGTCGAGGTCAGTCTCGGCGCCGTCGTCGGTGACGAAGACCTCGCCGTGCTGGAACGGGCTCATCGTGCCCGGGTCGACATTGAGGTAGGGGTCGAGCTTGATGAGGGTGACCTTGAGGCCCCGCGACTCGAGGATGGCGGCCAGTGATGCCGCCGCGATGCCCTTGCCGAGCGAGGACACCACACCGCCGGTGACGAACACGAACTTGGTCATGGTGGCGGCCCTGCACGGTGCTGCACGAGGGCCTTGGTGGTAAAGCGTGAGTATATCGAGCGGGGTTCGCCGGCCGGCCCGGGGGCCGCCGCTGCCAGGCGGGCGCCGGCCGCTGGAGTAGGATCCGCCCGCTCGCACGCGGTGCCTGCCGGTCTCGTTCAAGGCCGGTGGGTTCAACGGGAAACCGGTGAGGCGCCTGGCACGAAGCCGGGCCCCGAATCCGGTGCTGCCCCCGCAACGGTGAGCGAGGAGCGTGCCGCAAGGATGGCCACTGGTCCTGCACGGGGACTGGGAAGGCGCGGCCCCGCTTGTGGCGCAGCTTTCGGCTACGAAGGCTGCCCCACCACTCGCAAGCCCGGATACCGGCCACGCGCGAGGGTCTCTGACGTTGCGGAGGGCAACGGCAGGCGCGCCATGCCCACCGGCCGCGGCCGGGCCGGGCTTGGCGCGCGTGCCTGCGTCTCCTGCCGCGACGGCAGCGTGATTTATCCGTGGGCCGCACGGGGTGGTGCGGCTGGGAGACGCTTCGTGTTCGTTCCTTGCTGTTCGTCGTGTGCGGGTCGTGCCCCGCGCCGGCTTGGCCTCTTGTCCTGGGCTTCCTTCCTCGGTCTGGCGGCGCTGCCGGCCGTGTCGCAGACCGTCGTCGTCACCGGCAGCCGCGAACCGCTGCCGCTGCAGCGCCTGGCGGCCGACGTCGCCGTCGTCGAGGGCGACGCGCTGCGCGACACGCGGGCCGATTCCCTGGCCGAGTTGCTGCGCCGCGAGGCTGGTCTGCAGGTGTCGCGCAGTGGCGGGCCGGGGCAGAGTTCGGGACTGTTCATACGCGGCGCCGCCGCGCAGCAGACGGTGGTGCTGGTCGACGGCGTGCGCATCGGTTCGGCCACGCTGGGCAGCACGGCGATCGAGTCGCTGGGCCTGGCTGGCGTCGAGCGGATCGAGGTGCTGCGCGGCCCGGGCTCCAGCCTCTTCGGTGCTGATGCCGTGGGCGGCGTGGTCAACGTCGTCACGGCCGGCGGCGATGGCGGTGGCGCGCTCGACGCCCGGGTGGCCGCAGGCGGCTTCGGCGCGCGCGAGGCCTCGGCCGGCTGGCGCGGCCGCGTGGGCCCGCTGAGCCTGACCCTGGCGTTGGCTCGCGAGCAGGACGACGGCGTCTCGGCCATCGGCCCCGGCGACCGCTTCGGCAGCCACAACCCCGACCGCGACGGCCACGCGCGCGACAGCGCGCGGCTGCGCATAGGCCTGGAACCCGTGCCCGGTCAGCGGCTGGGCCTGAGCTGGCTGCGCACACGGGTCGACGCACAGTACGACGGCGCGGTCTACAGGCCGCCGACCTTCGCGCCCGACCCCTCGCCGGACTTCCGCACGACGCTCGGCACCGAGGTGCAGGCGCTCGACTGGCGCGGCCGCTTCGGCAGCGGCTTCGCGGCCAGCCTCAGGGCCACGCGCAGCGTCGACGACAACCGCAGCGGCGCCGCTGGCGAGGACCGCTTCCGCACCGAGCGCCGCGGCGTGCAGGCGCAGCTGGGCTGGCGCCTGGGCGAAGCGTTGCACACGGTGGTCGCGCTGGAACAGCAGGACGACGAGGCCCGATCCAGCAGCTACGCCGCTCCGGTGGTGCGGCGCAACCGCGCGCTGGCACTGGAGGCCACGGGCAGCGTCGGCGAAGGCGGGCGCTTCGCCTGGCAGGCCGATCTGCGCCGCGACGACGCCAGCGACTTTGGCGCTGAGAGCACCGGCCGCCTCGGCGGCAGCGTGGCGCTGGGCGGCGGCTGGCGGCTGCGCGCGCTGGCCGGCAGCAGCTTCCGCGCGCCGAGCTTCAACGACCTGGTCTTCCCGGGCTACGGCGTGCCGGGCCTGAAGGCCGAGCGCGGCCGCAGCGCCGAGCTGGGCGCCGCCTGGAAGGGCGGCGGTGCCGGTTTCTCCGTCACCGCGTGGCGCAACCGTGTCGACGACCTCGTGGCCTACGAGCCCGACGCCACGCGCTGCCCGCCTGATCCGGCCTATGCCTTTGGCTGCGCCGCCAACGTGGCGAAGGCGCGGCTGTCGGGCACCACGGTGTCGGCCTCGCAGGCGCTGGGGCCGGTGCAGTGGCGCGCGCTGGTCGACGCGCTGCGCGCGCGCGACGGCCTCACGGGCGCGAAGCTGCCGCGCCGCGCCGACCGCCAGGCCACGCTGGCGGCCGATTGGCACCTGGGCGCGTGGACG
>JBILSW010000085.1:0-8906 GCA_044371895.1 Rubrivivax sp. | reverse complement strand
CAGTCGATCTCCTGCTCCTCGGGCCACGAGATGAAGGCGTCGCGCAGCAGCGACGCGATGTCGTATGTCACCGCGCCGGCCACGGCGTCCTGGAAGTCGAGCACGCCCGGGTTGGCGGGCTCCCCGGGGCCGCCGCACACCATCAGGTTGCGCGGCATCCAGTCGGCGTGCACGGCCACCACGGGCTGCGCCAGCGCGCCTGCCACGATCACGTCGCAAACGCGCTGCCAGGCCTGATGCTCGGCGTCGCCCCAGGCGATGCCGTGCTCGCGCACCACGCACCAGGTGGGGAAGAGGTCGAGTTCGCGGCGCAGAAGCCCCTCGTCGAAGGGCGGCAGCGCCGCCGCGGGCACGCCGCGCTGAAGAGTCACCAGCGCCGCGATGGCGTCGCGCATCAGGCGGTCGGCGAGTGCGCCGTCGCCCGCGGCCTGCGCGGCCTGCAGCGCGGCCAGGTAGGGCTGCTGGCCGAGGTCGTCGAGCAGCAGGAAGCCGCGCCCGGCATCGGCCTCGAGCACGCGCGGCGCATGCAGCCCGGCATCGGCCAGCAGCGCGGCCACGCGCACGAAGGGGCGCGTGTCCTCCAGCGGCGGCGGCGCGTCCATCACGACGCGGCTGCCGCCTGCGCCGGCCACGCGCAGGTAGCGCCGGAAGCTTGCATCGGCCGAGGCCGGGGCGAGCGTGGCGACATCGAGGCCGTGACGCGGCGCGATGTCGGCCAGCCAGCGCTCGAAGGCCTCGCGGCGCGCAGGGTCGGCCCACACCACCGCGCCCGCGGCGGGTGGTGACGAAGCCGGGGGCGGGGCGGAGTCGCTCATGGATAATGATTGTAAGAATCGCGTTTCCAACGCCTGCACCCCGAGCGCATGACCCATCCGACGCTGGCCCTGGCGGTCGCTGCGCTCGCCACGGCCGCACCGGCAGGCGCCGCGACGGACGGCACCGCCCCCGCGATCGCAGCATCGGCGGCGTCGGCACCGGCCGCGGCTGCCCCGCCGCTCGAAGCTTCCCCCCGCCTGGCGCCGCCGCCTCGCGCCGAGGCCGCGCGGCGGCTTCCCATCGTGCTGCAGGCGCGCACGCTCACCAGCCAGCCCGAGCTGCAGACGGTAGCCGAAGGCGATGTCGAGTTCCGCCGCGGTGGCTTGGTGATCCGCGCCGACCGGCTGGCCTACGACAGCGTGCGCGACACCGCGCGCGCCAGCGGAGGGGTAAGCATCGCGCGCCAGGGCATCGTCTACCGGGGCCCGATGCTCGAGATCGCGGTGCAGCGCTTCGAGGGCTTCTTCCTGGAGCCTAGCTTCGATTTCACCGAACTCGGCGCCGGCGGCAGTGCCGACCGGATCGACTTCCTCGGCCCCGGGCGGGCGCGCGCCACCAACGCCCTCTACACGAGCTGCCCGCGCGTCGACCCCAGTGCCGCAGGCGACGAGCCCGACTGGGTGCTCAAGACCGACCGCGTCACGCTCGACCTCGATGCCAACGAGGGTCTGGCCGAGGGCGCGCAGTTGCGTTTCCTGGGCGTGCCCATCCTGGCACTGCCTGCGCTGAGCTTCCCCCTCAACGACGCGCGCAAGAGCGGATGGCTGCCGCCGTCGATCAACATCGACAACCGCAGCGGCCTCGTCGTTTCGGTGCCGTGGTACTGGAACATCGCGCCCAACCGCGACGCGACGCTGGCCCCACGCATCATCACGCGGCGCGGTATCGGTCTGGACAGCGAGTTCCGATACCTCGAGCCGCGCCACGAAGGCATGCTGCGGATCGACGCGCTGCCCTGGGACGTGGTCGCGCGGCGCTCGCGCGGCTCGCTGCAGTGGTTGCACCAGGGCGAGCCGGCGGCCGGCTTGCGCGTGGAGGCCGAGATCGCGCGTGTCACCGACGACCCCTGGTGGAAAGACTTCCCCGATGCCGGCCGCAGCTTTACGCCGCGGCTGCTGGCCGGGGCCGCCGGCATTGAGCGGCGCTACCGGCTGCCGGCTGCGGCTTGGCTGGGCGAAGGCGAGGCCCGCGCCTACGCCCGCGTCCTGAAGTGGCAGGTGCTGCAGGATCCGGAGTCCTTCGTCACCGCGCCCTACGAACGCGGCCCGCAGGTCGGCCTGGCGCTGCGCACCTGGCTTGCCGGCGGGCTGGAACTGGCGCTGGAGACCGAGTTCAATCGCTTCACCCTCCCTGACGGCCAGGCGCGGGCGCTTAACCGCCCCACGGGCGACCGCTGGCACGCCCTGGGCTCGGTGGCGCGGCCCATGCGCGGCGAAGGCTGGTTTGCCGTGCCGCGCCTGTCGCTGAACGCCGCCGCTTACGCCAACACCGAGCGGCTGGGCAGCGGCCTGGTCGATGCGCGCCGCGCCATCCCGACCTTCAGCCTGGACCTTGGCCTGGAGCTCGAGCGCAGCACGGTGTTCTTCGGCCGCGAGCTGCGGCAGACGCTGGAGCCGCGGCTGCTGTTCGTCAACACGCCCTTCAAGCCGCAGCGGCAGCTGCCCAACTACGACTCGGCGGGAAAGGATTTCAACATCGTCTCGCTGTTCACCGACAACACCTTTTCGGGCGTAGACCGCGTATCTGACGCACGCCAGCTCACGGCCGGCTTCACGTCGCGGCTGGTCGATGCCGCCAGCGGCGCCGAGACGCTGCGCCTGGGCCTGGTGCAGCGGGTGCTGCTGCGGCAGCAGCGCGTGGCGCCGCAGGCCGACGGCTCACCCGACGGGTCGACGCTGGAGCCGCGCCTCTCCGACGCACTGCTGGTCGGCAGCACCAGCGTGCTGCCGGGCTGGCGCCTCGACGCCACGGTGCAGTACAGCCCCGACATCCGCCGCTCGGTGCGCACTATCCTGGGCGCGCGCTACTCGCCTGGACCGTACCGCACCGTGGGTGCCACCTACCGCCTGGCGCGCGGCCTCTCCAAGCAGCTCGAGGTGGGCTGGCAGTGGCCGGTGTGGGGTGCCTCGGCCGGCAGCGGCCAGCCGGCGGCGCGCGGCAGTGGCGGCGCCGGCGGTTGCAGGGGCGCGTGGTACTCGGTGGGCCGCTTCAACTACAGCCTGCAGGACCGTCGGCTCACCGACTCGGTGCTGGGCTTCGAGTACGACACCGGTTGCTGGATCGTGCGGGTGGTGGGCGAGCAGTTGTCCACCGGACGCAGCCAGGCCACCACGCGCATCCTGGTGCAGCTGGAACTGGTGGGCCTGTCGCGCCTGGGGTCCAACCCCTTGAAGGTCTTGAGGGACAATATCCCCGGCTACCGCCTGCTGCGCGACGACCGCGACGGCGGCCGGGCTGCCGACGGCGGCCCGACACCCTGAGCCCGCCGCCGATGACCACCAAGCTCCACTGCGCCCCGCGCCCGATGTTCCCGTTGCGCCCCGTGGCGCTGGCACTGCTGCTCGCCGCCGTCACGGCCGCGCAGGCCCAGGTTCCGACCGCGGGCGCGGCGCGCAATGCCGACTGGATCGCTGCAGTCGTCAACCAGGAGTCGGTGACGGCCGGCGAGGTCGAGCGCCGCATGCAGCGCGCCCGCGCCGAGGCCGAGCGGGCCGGTCAGGCCGTGCCAACCGAGGCCGAGCTGCGCCAGGCGTCGCTCGATGCGCTGATCGACGAGCGCGCGATGATCACGCAGGCTCGCGACAGCGGCATGCGCGTCGACGACGCCGAGATCGACCGCGCGGTGCAGAACATCGCGCTGCAGAACCAGCTCACGCTCGAGACGCTGCGCCAACGGCTGGCGGCCGACGGCGTCGAGTTCGCGCGCTTCCGCGCCAACCTGCGCGACCAGATCATGATGGAGCGGCTGCGCGAGCGCGAGGTCTACCAGCGCATCCGCCTCAGCGACGACGACATCGATCAGTACCTCGAACAGCAGCGCCGCGCCCTCAACGCCGACGCCGAGACCAACATCGCCCAGATCCTCGTGACCGTGCCCGAAGGCGCGAGCCCCGAGGTGCTGGCGCAGCGCCAGGCGCGCGCGCAGGCCACTCTGGCGCGCGTGCGCGCCGGCGCCGACTTCGAGGCCGTGGCCCGCGAGGTCAGCGAGGACGGCAACAGCGCACGCGGCGGCGTCATCGGCCTGCGGCCGGCGTCGCGGCTGCCCGACCTGTTCGTTGAGCACATACGCGGCCTGAAGGACGGCGAGGTCGCGCCAACGCTGCTGCGCTCGGGCGCTGGCTTCCACGTGCTCAAGCTGATCGAGCGGCGCGAGCGTGCGCTCGGCGAGATCACCCAGACCCGCGCCCGCCACGTGCTGCTGCGCACCTCTGCGCAGCTCGACGCGCAGACCGCGGCTCGCCGCCTGGCCGAGTACAAGCGGCAGATCGAGTCCGGCAGCGTGAGCTTCGAGGACACTGCGCGACGCGTCAGCGAGGACGCGAGCGCTGCCAGCGGCGGGGACCTGGGCTGGTCGGACCCTGGGCAGATGGTGCCGGAATTCGAGTCGGCGATGAACGCGCTGCCGCTGAACGGGCTGTCCGACCCCGTCGTGTCGCGCTTCGGCGTGCACCTGATCCAGGTGCTGGAGCGGCGAACTGCGACGCTGGGCCAGCGCCAGCTGCGCGAGCAGGCGCGCAACGTGCTGCGCGAGCAGCGTTTCGATCAGGCCTACATCGACTGGACCCGGGAACTGCGCTCGCGCGCCTACGTCGAGTTGCGCGAGCCGCCGCTGTGAGCGGCGGCCGCGGCGCGCCCTTCGCCAGGAAGCGTTTTGGCCAGCACTTCCTGGCCGACCAGGGCGTGATCGACGGCATCGTGCGCGCCATTCACCCGCGGCCCGGCGACGCGCTGGTGGAGATCGGCCCAGGGCTCGGCGCCATGACGCAGCCGCTGCTGGAACGCGCCGGCGCCCTGACGGTGATCGAGCTCGACCGCGACCTGGCGGCACGGCTCCGCGCCAGCGGCCGGCCGGGGCTGTCGGTGATCGAGGCCGACGTACTGGACGTGGACTTCGCGGCGCTGGCCGCTGAGGCCGGCCGGCCGCTGCGCGTGGTGGGCAACCTGCCCTACAACATCTCCAGCCCCATCCTCTTCCACCTGCTGCCAGTGGCGCACGCCGTGCGCGACCAGCACTTCATGCTGCAGAAGGAGGTGGTGGACCGCATGGCCGCCGCCCCGGGCTGCAAGGACTACGGGCGGCTGTCGGTGATGCTGCAGTGGCGCTACGCCGTCGAGTCCGTGCTGGAGGTGCCTCCGCGGGCCTTCGAGCCACCGCCGCGCGTGGACTCGGCGGTGGTGCGCATGGTGCCACGCCCGCCCGAGGCGGTGGCGGCCATCGATGCCCCCAGGCTGGGCGCCCTGGTTGCAGCGGCCTTCTCGCAGCGGCGCAAGCTGCTTCGCCACTCGCTCGGCCCGTGGATCGACCGCAACGCGCCGGCCGCACCCTTCGACCTTCAGCGCCGGGCCGAAGAGGTGCCGGTAGCGGAGTACGTGGCGCTGGCGCTGCACCGGGCCTGAAGGCAGACCGGCGCGACGCTCAGGCAGCCGAGAGCCAGGCGGCCGTGTCGAAGGCGCTGCTCATCATCGGCATATTCATGCCGAAGTTGGGGTTGGTGCCGTTCTTGGGCACCACCTTGGCGGCAGCCGGCTTGGATGCCTCGGTGCCGGCAGCGGCCGGCGTCGTCTGGGCCGTCTCAGCAGCCCGCTCCCATGACCCGTTTTCCTGGGAGCGGGCTACTGAAAAGAATAGAAACATCGGAACGGAATCCGGCGGTCGCCCCAGTACTCGGCGGCGTCGCGGAACACCTCGAGCAGCTGCTCGCGGGCCTCGCGGTCGAAGCGCGGGTTGTCGGGGATCTGCTCGAGCACGACCACGAAGCCCGGCTGCTGCCCGCTCTTGTGGACGAGGTCGGTCATGCAGTCGTACAGGGCGTCGAGGTTCTTGCCGAAGTGCGGCGGGAACGTGAACGCCGCGGCGATGCCGTCGAGCACGTCCTGCTTGGTCTGCGCGCCGGAAAGGTTGGCGTACAGGAAGTGATGACCGGCGGCCTGCGCCGCGGCCATCAGGTCGTCAACCCGATAGGCGCGGATGGCCTGCACGAGGTTGGGGCGGATGGTCTGCAACTCCATGGTCGCGATCCTCCTGGGTGGCGGGGAAAGGTAGGCGTGATCGGTGGCGGCGTTCATGGCGCGGGGCTCTGGTCGGCGGCTCAGGGTTGGATGCGCTTGAAGCTGGCGTAGTGGTCGGCGGTGTAGTAGCAGACCTCGGGCTGGCTCGGCGGCAGCCCGCCGCAGACGATGCGCCGGGCGCCCCGGTGCGACAGGCCCGGTGTGCGCACCGTGTACTCGCGGTACTGGCCGCGCGGCCGCGGCGGCAGCAGCCTCTCGCGGTTGAAGAACACGGTGCCGTCCTTCTCGTAGGGAAACGGGCCGCCTGCGAGGATCAGCCGGTGCGTCATGCGCGCCTCGGGCGGCAAGGCGGCCAGCGCCACGGTGTCGGCAACGGCAGGACCGTCGGCCGTTCGGGCCGTGGCCGGGGCAGCCATTCCGCCCAGCGCCGCGCCACCCGCCAGGACAAGTGCAGTCAGGGTACCGCGCAGGCCCGGTGCCCGCAGCGCACGCGACCGACGCCCCGAAGGAGTCACTGCCGCAGCGTGAGATCCGGTCCAGAACACGGGTTAACCCTGTAAAGTTAAACGAGCATCGTAGCGCCGAGCCTTCAAAAACTCAAGTTGCCGCCCCGGATTGGGGCACGCCGCCGAGGGTATCAGTGGGCGCTCACATGGCTGTGAGGCTCATTCGCATGGGAAGTTCCGCATGGCCACGAGCGGGGCTGCGCCGGGCCTTGTCAAGCCGCGAAGGGCTGCCGTGCCGACCCTAAGGGGTCAGGATGACTGACGTCCCGCCTCGGCATCCGCCACCACCAGCGCCGTCATGTTGACGATGCGCCGCACCGTGGCCGAGGGAGTGAGGATGTGCACAGGCTTGTCGGCCCCGAGCAGCACCGGCCCGATGGCGATGCCACCGCCGGCCGCCGTCTTGAGCAGGTTGTAGGCGATGTTGGCGGCGTCGATGTTGGGCAGCACCAGCAGGTTGGCCTCGCCGCTGAGCGTGCCGTTGGGCATGAGCTTGCGCCGCGCCTCGGCGTCGAGCGCGATGTCGCCGTGCATCTCGCCGTCGACCTCCAGCCACGGCGCCTGCTCGCGCAGCAGCGCCAGCGTGCGCCGCATCTTCTGCGCCGACGGGGTGTCGTGGGTACCGAAGTTGCTGTGCGACAGCAGCGCCGCCTTGGGCGTGATGCCGAAGCGCAGCATCTCCTCCGCGGCCATCGCGGTGATCTCGGCCAGTTGCTCCGCGCTCGGGTCGGCGTTGACGTGCGTGTCCACCAGGAACACCTGCCGCCCCGGCAGCAGCAGGCAGTTCATGCAGGCGTAGACGGCCACGTCCTGCGCGGTGCGCGGGCTGCCGCCCTGGCGCGTGCCGATGACCTGGTCGACGTACTGCAGGTGGTTGGCCGTGGTGCCCCAGGTGCCGCACAGCAGGCCGTCGACATGGCCCTTCTTCAGCAGCATGGCGCCGATGAGCGTCAGGCGCCGACGCATCTCGATCTTGGCCACCTGCACCGTGACGCCCTTGCGCTCGGTGAGGCGGTGGTAGCTCGTCCAGAAGTCGCGGTAGCGTTCGTCGTGCTCGACGTTGACGACGTCGTAGTCCAGGCACTCCTTCAGGCGCAGGCCGAACTTCTCGATGCGGCTGGCGATGACGGCAGGCCGGCCGATGAGCGTGGGCCGGGCCAGGCCTTCGTCGACCACCACCTGCACGGCGCGCAGCACGCGCTCCTCCTCGCCTTCGGCATAGGCCACGCGCTTGGAGCGCGCCTTGCGGGCCTGGTCGTAGATGGGCTTCATCACCGTGCCGGAGGCGTACACGAACTGCCGCAGACGCTCGCGGTAGGCCTCGTGGTCGGTGATGGGCCGCGTGGCCACGCCGCTGTCGGCCGCCGCCTTGGCCACGGCCGGGGCGATCTTCTCCATCAACCGGTGATCGAAGGGCTTGGGGATCAGGTAATCGGGCCCGAAGCTCAGCGTCGCGCCGGCATAGGCCGCGGCCACGACCTCGCTCTGCTCGGCCTGTGCGAGCTCGGCGATGGCATGCACGGCCGCGATCTCCATGGCGTCGTTCACCGTCGTGGCGCCGCAGTCGAGCGCGCCACGGAAGATGTACGGGAAGCACAGGACGTTGTTGACCTGGTTCGGGTAGTCGGTGCGGCCGGTGGCGATGATGGCGTCGGGCCGCGCCTGCTTGGCGAGTTCGGGCGCGATTTCGGGCGTGGGGTTGGCCAGCGCGAAGATCAGCGGGTTCGGTGCCATGTGCGCCAGCATCTCGGGCTTGAGCACGCCCGCGGCGCTCAGGCCCAGGAAGATGTCGGCGCCGGGCAGCACGTCGACGAGCTTGCGGTGCCCGGTGGGCTGCGCGAACTGCGCCTTGTCCTCGTCCATCAGCTCGGTGCGGCCCTGGTAGACGACGCCGGCGAGGTCGGTCACCCAGATGTTGGCGCGCGGCACGCCCAGTTTGACCAGCAGGCCCAGGCAGGCCAGCGCCGCCGCCCCGGCGCCCGAGGTGACGAGCTTGATCTGGCGCAGGTCCTTGCCCACCACCTTCAGCCCGTTGAGCAGCGCCGCCCCGACCACGATCGCCGTGCCGTGCTGGTCGTCGTGGAAGACGGGGATCTTCATGCGCTCGCGCAGCCGACGCTCCACGTAGAAGCAGTCAGGCGCCTTGATGTCCTCCAGGTTCACGCCGCCGAAGGTGGGCTCCAGCGCCGCGATGATGTCCACGAGCTTGTCGAGGTTCTTCTCGTTGACCTCCAGGTCGAAGACATCGATGCCGGCGAACTTCTTGAAGAGCACGCCCTTGCCCTCCATCACCGGCTTGGCCGCCAGCGGGCCGATGTCGCCCAGCCCCAGCACGGCCGTGCCGTTCGTGACCAC
>JBILSW010000561.1:0-2585 GCA_044371895.1 Rubrivivax sp. | reverse complement strand
CGTGGAGTGGCGGGGCCGCTCGCAGCGCTGGGAGTGGGCGCTCGACGGCTCGCGGCTGGGCGTGGCCGACTGGCTGCTCGACCGCCCCGACGGCTTCGCCTCGGTGGCCTGGCGCACGCTCACGGGCCATACCGAACGGCGCTGGAACGTCGACGCCTGGCTGCAGCAGGTGCTGCCCGAAGACCGTCCGCAGCTGATCGAGGCCATCACGGCCGTGGGTACTGGTCACGTCGGCCGGCGCCAGCTCGAGCTGCGACAGGTGTCCGACGGCGACTGGCGGTGGCTAGAGGTGACGCTGCTGGTGGTCGAGCGCGACGGCGTCGGGCGCCCGCTGCGCCTGATGGCCACGCTGGCCGACGTGCACGACAAGCGCCAGGCCCAGGAACGCCAGCTCATGAGCGTGAGCCTGTTCCAGCACCTGCACGAGGGACTGCTCATCACCGACCCCGAGCTGCGCGCGCTCGACGTCAACCCCGCCTACGGCGAGATCCTGGGCGTGAGCCGGGAGGAGGTGCTGGGCACCGTGCCCTCGCTGCTGCGCCCGGCGCCGGCCGACCCGGTGGCCCGGCAACAGCGCGCCGCCATGTGGGCCGGCCTGCGCGACCACGGGCGCTGGCGCGGCGAGTTGCTGGAGCGACGGCGCGACGGCACCGAGTGCACGCTGCAGGCCACCGTGTCCACCGTGCTCGGGCCGGCGGGCGAGTTGCGCTACCACGTGCTCGTCATCAGCGACACCACCGAGCAGAGCGCGCAGCGCGAGCAGCTGCAGCGCCAGGCCCACTCGGACGAACTCACGCGGCTGCCCAACCGCGCGCGGCTCTCGGAATTGCTCGACGACGCCATGCGCGCCGCCGACCGCGACGGCTGCCTGTTGCTGGTGTGCTACCTCGACCTCGACCGCTTCAAGCCCGTCAACGACCGTTTCGGCCACGAGGCCGGCGACCGCCTGCTCGTCGAGCTGGCCGGGCGCCTGCGCAGCGCACTGCGCAGCCGCGAGCAGTGGAGCGACAGCGCCGCGCGCCTGGGCGGCGACGAGTTCGTGCTGCTGCTGCGCGCCGGCACGCTGGAGGAGGCCCGGCTCGCGGTGGAGCGCGTGCTGCGCGTCGTGTCGCAGCCCTACGTCGTGGACCCCGCGCAGGACCCAGTGCAGGTCACGGCGAGCATGGGCCTGACCATCTACCCCATCGACCGCAGCGACGCCGACACGCTGCTGCGGCACGCCGACCACGCGATGTACGGCGCCAAGCAGCGCGGCCGCAACGGCTACGAGTTCTTCGACCCCGAGCAGCGTCGCCGCACCGAGGAGCGCGCGTTGGCCATCGGCCGCATCCAGGAGGCGCTGGACCAGCAGGAGCTGGTGCTGCACTACCAGCCCAAGGTGGACATGCGCAGCGGCCGCGTGCACGGCTTCGAGGCGCTGCTGCGCTGGGACCACCCGAGCCAGGGCCTGATTGCGCCCTCGCAGTTCCTGCCGCTGATCGAGCACACGGGCCTGTCCAGCCGCATCGGCGACTGGGTCATCGCGCAGGCGCTGGACCACCTCAGCTCGTGGCGGCGCAAGGGGCTGGAGTTCTCGGTCAGCGTCAACGTCTCGGCGCGGCACCTGCAGGAGCCCGACTTCTCGCAGCGCCTGGCCGAGCTGCTGGCGCGCCACGCCCAGCCGCTGGCCTCCTGGCTGGAGATCGAGATCACCGAGAGCGCGGCCCATGCCGACATCGAGGCCACCTCGGCGCTGCTGGCGCGCTGCCGCACGCTGGGCGTGCGCTTCGCGCTCGACGACTTCGGCACCGGCTACTCCACGCTCACCTACCTGAAGCGGCTGCCGGTGGACGTGCTGAAGATCGACCGCAGCTTCGTGCACCAGATGCTCGAAGACCCGCAGGACCGCGCCATCGTGGAGGGCGTCATCGGCCTGGCCGGCACCTTCGGCTGCACGGTGGTGGCCGAGGGCGTGGAGAGCCCGGCCCAGGCCCGCGCGCTGCTCGACATGGGCTGCGCCTTGGGCCAGGGCAACGGCATCGCCGCGCCCATGCAGGCGGCGCAGGTCGGCGACTGGATCCAGCAGTACCGGGGCGTGTTCGCGATCAGCCCTGCGCCGGGCAAGCCCGTCATCGACCCGGGCGTGGGCAGGCTGGGGCGGTGATCCCGCCGGGCTTCCTGCAGGAACTGCTTTCGCGCGTCGACATCGTCGACGTGATCGGCCCGCACGTCGAGCTCAAGCGCAGCGGCAGCAGTTGGGCGGGCTTGTGCCCCTTCCACGGCGAGAAGTCGCCGAGCTTCTCGGTGGTGCCGGCCAAGCAGTTCTACCACTGCTTCGGCTGCGGTGCGGGCGGCGACGCCATCCGCTTCCTCACCGAGCACCTCGGGATGAGCTTCGTCGAGGCCGTGCGCGACCTGGCCGGCCGCGTCGGCCTGAGCGTGCCGGAGGAGCAGGTCAGCCCCGAGGAGCGCGAGCGCCGCGACACGCTGCGCCAGCGCCGCCTGTCCATCACCGAGGTGCTGGAGCGCGCCGCGGCCTTCTACCGGGCGCAGCTCAAGGTCAGCCCGCAGGCCATCGACTACCTCAAGCGACGCGGCCTGACCGG
>JBILSW010000560.1:0-2586 GCA_044371895.1 Rubrivivax sp. | reverse complement strand
CAGGCGTGCCAATCGGCGGGCGCTCAAGTCCGCCATGGCGCTGCCGAAACCCCCGGGACGGGCGTCCCGCCTCGCAAGTCCCTTGGCCTTCCTCGAAACACACCCCTCTCCCGACGACTCGCTGCAGCCCGGCGGCGAGTGGGCGCACTTCCTCGTCGTCAAGCCGCACCAGGCGACCCAGCTGTTGACGGCGCTGGTGCGCGAAGAGACGCCGCTGGCGGTGGGGTTCGTGGGTGATGCGGTCGCGCCGGCCGCGCTGTGGGCCTGCGACGCCGACGGGCGCTCGCTCCGCGTGCTGCTGACCGGCTCGCCCGCCGAGCACCAGCGGCTGGAACTGCAGCTGGCCCGCTTCGCACGGCAGGCCGCCCCCCGGCCGGACCTGTACGCCGTGGCCTACCAGGGCTGCACCAAGCTGCAGTTCAACCTTCCGCGGCCACGCCGGCAGCCGCACGGCAAAGAACCGATGCTGCAGGCCGACTGGCCCAGCCGGCTGGTGCGCCTGCCCCGCCGCCACACCGTGCGCGTGCGACGCGAGATCGCCGATTCGCCAGCCGTGAGCTTCTCCCACCCGCTGGCGCCGGACTGCCGGACGCGGCTGCGGGTGCTCAACCTCAGCACCGAGGGCTGCGCGCTGTGGCTGCCCCGCGGCGAGCTGCCGCTGGCCCCCGAGCAGCTGCTCCGGCAGGTCGAGGTGCAGCTCGACGAGGACTCGGCCTTCACCACCGACCTGCGCGTGCTCTACCTAAGCCTGCACACCGACGCCATGCCCACGCTGCCGATGGGCAAGGCCGAGGGCCTGCGCCTGGGCTGCCGCTGGGAGAACCTGCCCGCAGCCGACGCCACCCGGCTGGAAGCATGGATGCGCGTCGGCAAGCGGCGCCGTGACCTCGTGCACCTGGCGTTCGACGATTGAGAGCCGGCGGCCCGCCGGCCGCCGCTCACAATCGCGCGATGAACAGCGCCCTCGTGCCCTACGCAGCCCGGCGGGCTGCCGCCTCCAGCCATACGCCCCTGCGTGGCATGCGCTACCACGCCTGGCAATGGGGCGACGCCCGCCTCGCCCAGCCTGGGCGCCCTCCGCTGGTGCTCCTGCACGGCTGGATGGACGTGGGCGCCTCGTACCAGTTCGTCGTCGACGCACTGGCCACGGCCGAGGGCTTCGAGCGCTGGGTCATCGCGCCCGACTGGCGCGGCTTCGGCCGCAGCCTGCCGCTGCCAAGCACCGACGGCTACTGGTTCCCCGACTACCTGGCCGACCTCGACGCGCTGCTCGACGCGCTGCTGCCCGCCGAGGGCCCGGAGCAGGTCGACCTGGTCGGCCACAGCATGGGCGGCAACGTCGCCATGGGCTACGCCGGCGTGCGGCCGGCGCGCGTGCGGCGGCTCGTCAACCTCGAGGGGTTCGGCCTGCCGGCGACGCGGCCGCAGCAGGCCCCGAGGCGCATGCTGCAGTGGCTGGACGAGCTCAAGGCGCCGCAGACGCTGCGCGACTACGCCAGCCTCGACGAGGTGGCCGGCCGGCTGATGAACAACAACCCGCTGCTGTCGCCCGACAAGGCCGCCTGGCTGGCGCCCCACTGGAGCGAGCAGCGGGCCGACGGCCGCTGGCACATCCTCGGCGATCCGGCGCACAAGCGCGCGAACCCGGTGCTTTACCGTGTCGACGAGGTGCTGGAGACCTGGAAATGCATCACCGCCCCGCTGCTGTGGGTGGAGGGCGACCGCACCGACGTCGCCAAGTGGTGGGGCCACCGCTACCCGCGCAGCGAGTTCGACGAGCGGCTGGCGGTCGTGGGCGCGCCGGTGACGCGGGCCGTGCTCTCGCCGGCCGGCCACATGCTGCACCACGACCAGCCCGAGGCGCTGGCCGCCGAGCTGGCCGCCTTCCTGCGCTGAGCCCCGGCGCCCGGGGCCCCGTGCGAAAATCGCGGGAATGGACACCGAACAGATCAACGCCGTCGGCTCGCTGCTCGCCGACCTCAGCGCCCGTACCGAGCAGCTCCGGGGGTATCTTTGACTACGACCGCAAAGCCCTGCGGTTGAACGAAGTCAACGCCGCGCTGGAGAACCCCGCGGTCTGGAACGAGCCCAAGCGCGCGCAGGAGCTCGGCAAGGAGAAGAAGGCGCTGGAAACCGTGGTCGGCACAATCGACCACCTCGCGCGCAACCTGGCCGACAACACCGAGCTGTTCGAGATGAGCAAGGCCGACGGCGACGAGGCCGGCATCCAGGCCATGCTCGCCGAGGCCGAGGTGCTGCGCGAGACGGTTGAGCAGCTCGAGTTCCGCCGCATGTTCAGCAACCCGGCCGACCCCGGCAACTGCTTCGTCGACATCCAGGCCGGCGCGGGCGGCACCGAGGCCATGGACTGGGCGCAGATGCTGCTGCGCCAGTACCTGAAGTACTGCGAGCGCAAGGGCTTTACCGCCACCGTCGAGGACGAGACCCCGGGCGACGTGGCAGGCATCAAGAGCGCCACCATCAAGGTCGAGGGCGACCACGCCTTCGGCCACCTGCGCACCGAGACCGGCGTGCACCGCCTGGTGCGCAAGAGCCCCTTCGACAGCTCGGGCGGCCGACACACCA
>JBILSW010000084.1:0-8934 GCA_044371895.1 Rubrivivax sp. | reverse complement strand
GCGGCGGCCCGCCGCGCATGCGCGGCCTCGGCGGCGGCTTCACGCAGATCCTGATCGACGGCCAGCGCATCTCGCCGGGCTTCAACCTCGACAGCCTCAGCCCCGACCAGGTCGAGCGCATCGAGATCCTGCGCGCGCCCACCGCCGAGACCGGCGCCCGCGCCATCGCCGGCACCATCAACATCATCACGCGCGAGGGCTTCCGCATCCGCCTGAACGACCTGCGGGTGGGCCTGGGCACCGAGGGCGGCCAGCCGCGCGGCGGCATCAACTGGAGCCACAACGACACCGCCGGGGCGCTGACCTACACGCTCGGCGCGAACTTCTTCCAGTTCCGCAGCCTCGACGAGAACACCACCACCACCACGGTCGAGCGCCTCGCCGACGGCACGCCGCTGGAGGCGCGTGAGTCGCGCGGCAGCACGCGCAACGAGCGCTTCGGCGCCAACCTCAACGCGCGGCTGCAGTGGCGACTGGGCGGCCAGGGCGATTCGCTCACGCTGATGCCCAGCGTCTTCCACAGCGAGAACTCGGGTCGCGGCACGACGGCGCTGGCGCAGTCGCTGCGGCGGCCGTCGACCCCGGCGTTCTACGACAACGCCACCAGCACCAACGACGGCCAGTCCACCAATGCCCGCCTCGGCGCCATGTGGCGCCAGCGCCTTGGCGACGTGCGCGTGGAGCTCAACGGCAACGGCGCCGCCTTCCGCTCGCGCAGCAGCGCGCTGCGCGAGGAGCTAGGCGGCGCCGGCCTGGCCCCTGGCTTCGTCAAGCTGTTCGACGACCGCACCGAGACGCGCGAGCGCTCGGCCAACGTGTCGCTCAAGGGCTCGCTGCTGGCCGGCGGCCGCGAGGTGGCTGGCAGCGCGCCCCCCGGCGGCGTGGCGGCGACCACGCCCGAGCACCAGCTGGTCTTCGGCGGCGAGATCGAGACCGTCTCGCGCGACGAGACCCGCGTGTCGGTGCCCGACCTGGCGGACTTCGGCGACAACCTCAGCGCCAGCACGCTGCGCGTGGCCGCGTTCGTGCAGGACGAGTGGAACCCCTCGCCCAAGTGGGGCGCCAACTTCGGCCTGCGCTGGGAGGGCATCCGCACGCGCGGCGATACCGGCCAGGGCACGCGCCCCGAGAACACCAGCAGCGTCTGGACGCCGCTGCTCAACGCCGTCTACCGCCCCGACCCCCGCAGCCGCGACCAGCTGCGCCTGTCGCTCACGCGCAGCTACCGCAGCCCGCCCACGGGCGCGCTGATCGCGCGGCCCGCGATCAACCGCGAGTACCCGGTCACGCCCGTCGACCAGCCCAACACGCCCACCTTCCCCGACAGCGCCGGCAACCCCGACCTGAAGCCCGAGCTCGCCACCGGCATCGACCTCGCGGTGGAGCGCTACCTCGAGGGCGGCGGCATCCTCAGCGCCAACCTGTTCCACCGCCAGATCAGCAACCTCATTCGCGGCCGCACCGATCTGGAGAGCGTGCCCTGGAGCACGAAGCAGCGCTGGGTGCGCCGCCAGCGCAACATCGGCGACGCCAGCACCAGCGGCCTGGAGCTCGAGGCCAAGTTCCGGCTCGACCAGCTCGTGGCCGGCGCGCCGCGCATGGAGCTGCGCGCCAACGCGGCGCTGTTCCGCAGCCGGGTCGAGGGCGTGCCCGGCCCCGACAACCGGCTCGAGCAGCAGTCCCGGGGCACTTTCAACGTTGGCGCCGACTACCGCTTCCGCGGCACGCCCATCACGGCCGGCGGCAACGTCAACCTGGTGCCCGAGACGACCACGCGCCTGGACGAAAGCCAGACCACCACCGCCAGCCGCAAGCGCGTGTGGGACCTTTACGCGCTGTGGACCTTCAACCCGGCGCTGGGCCTGCGGCTGCTGGCGAACAACCTGGCGCCGCTGGACAGCGGCACGCTGGACGTGATCGACAGCGCCGGCGAACGCACGCGCCGCTTCAGCACCGGCCCCAGCGAGACGAACTGGCAGCTGCGGCTGGAGATGAAGCTGTAGGAAGCCCGCCCCGATGTGGCGCACCGCCGCCGATGCCGTGCTGGTGCTGCACGCGGCGGTGGTGCTGTTCGTGGTGGGTGGCCTGCTTCTCGTGGTGGTGGGCAACCTGGTGCGCCACCGTGCCGGTGGTCCGCGCTGGCCCTGGGTAAACCGGCCGTGGTTCCGGCTGCTGCACGGCGCGGCCATCGCCACCGTGGTGGCCCAGACCTGGCTGGGCGTCACCTGCCCGCTCACCGAGCTCGAATGGTGGCTGCGCGCGCAGGCCGGCGAAGCGCTGCCCCAGCAGGGCTTCATCGAGTTGTGGCTGCACCGGCTGCTGTTCTACACGGCACCGCCGTGGGTGTTCGCCACCGCCTACTCGACCTTCGGGCTGGCGGTGGCGGCGGCCTGGTGGCGTTGGCCGCCGCGCAGGCGCTGAGGGCGCTCAGGTCGGCGTCGGCACCCCTGTCATGCGGTCGTGGCGCAGGAACCAGCGCCGCGCCAGCGCCACCAGCTGCGGCTCGGTGGGCTGGTCCACCATCTCGTGGCCCACCAGGTGCCCGGCGATGGCCGGCCGGTGCTTGTGGGCGTAGCGTTCGAAGTCCGCGATCGCGGTATGGCTGCCCGTCACGAGCACCTCGGTGATGCCCTCCAGCGCGTCGCAGACCTCGCCGAAGAATTCGTGCATGGTGCGAACGCCGCTGCGGTGACGGTGCGAGAGATGGCGGTGCTCCTTCACCCGCGAGGCCTGCACGTGCTCGGCGTCGAACTGCAGAAGGCGCGCCTCGTGGTGGTCGATCAGCAGCACGGCGTGGAAGTAGGTCATGGTGTGGCTCCAGTCAAGGGGTGAAGGGGGTGGCGATCCGGGGCAGGCGATCAAGCGCGGCGGCCGTGCTCAAGTGCCGTCTGGCAGGCCACGCAGCGCAGCGCCCAGGGCTCGACCTTGAGGCGGTCGAAGGGGATCTCGGCACCGCAGTCGGCGCACAGCCCGTAGCGGCCGGCATCGGTGTCGCGCAGCCGGGCCAGCGCGGCGCTGACCGCGCCCAGCGCCAT
Source organism: Rubrivivax sp. (assembly GCA_044371895.1). GTDB lineage: Bacteria > Pseudomonadota > Gammaproteobacteria > Burkholderiales > Burkholderiaceae_C > Rubrivivax. Next base: position 5,899 of record JBILSW010000084.1, on the reverse strand, counting down.
GGTGTCGCGGTCGCCCAGGGCCTGGTCGAGCTCGCGCTCGGCGTCGCGCTGCGGGGCGTCGTCGCCATCCTGCTGCAGCACCTGGCGCGCGTGCTCGGCACGGGACGTGCCGCCCAGGTGCTCGGCGAGGCGCCGGTCGATCTGTTGCAACTGCTGCTGGAGCGCGCTTTCGAGCAGCGCGTGCTGGCCGGCGGTGAGGTGGCGCATGGTGGTCGGTCTTCCGGAGTTTCGGGAGTCGGGACATCTGGCCCGCTTCGCCATGCTGCGCCGTTGCGGAGCCGCCGGCCTTGAGGCGCGTCAAGGGGCGCTCCTTACAATGCCGCGCACGATGAGTCCGACCGTGCCGCCCACGGCCTGCGACGTGCTGGTGATCGGTGCCGGCCCGGCAGGCAGCGCCTGCGCGCAGCGGCTGGCCTCGCGCGGCCGCCACGTCGTGCTGGTCGACCAGCATGTCTTCCCGCGCGACAAGATCTGCGGAGACGGCCTCATCCCCGACGCCCACGCCGCGCTGGCCCGCCTGGGCGTGCTCGACGAAGTGCTGGCGCAGGCGCAACCCGTGGGCGTGGTGCGCTGCATCGCGCCGCGCGGCCACCATGTCGACGTGTCCGGCCACCTGTGCGTGCTGCCGCGCCGCGAGCTCGACCATCTGCTGGTGCGCGCGGCTGAGCGCGCCGGCGCGCAGCCGGCCATGCCCTGGCGTTTCGAGCGGCCGCTGCTGCAGGGCGCGAGCACGCCGGGCGAGCGCGTGGCCGGCGCGCGGCTGGTGGCGCGCGACGGCAGCGTCGCCGAGGTGGAGGCGCGCTGGGTGGTGCTGGCCACCGGCGCCGCGGTGCCGCCGCTGGTGGCGGCCGGGCTGGCCGAGCGCCACACGCCCAGCGGCGTGGCGCTGCGCGGCTACATCCGGCACCCGGCCATGGCGGCCGAACTGCGCGAGCTGCAACTGGTGTGGCACCCGCGGCTGAAGGGTGGCTACGGCTGGATATTCCCGGCCCCAGGCGGGCAGTTCAACATCGGCACCGGCGTGGTCGGCAGCCACGAGGTCGGCGACGACGGCCGCGGCCGTCGCCGCGCCGGGCCCAACCTGCGCCGCATGTTCGACTTCTTCTGCGAGGTGCACGAGCCCGCGCGCCGGCTGGTGCAGCAAGGTACCTGGACGGGTGAGCTCAAGGGCGCGCCGCTGCGCTGCTCGCTCGGTGGCGCGCGCTTCTCCAGGCCCGGCCTGCTGGGCACCGGCGAGGCCATCGGCAGCACCTACTCCTTCACGGGCGAGGGCATCGGCAAGGCGCTCGAGACCGGCCTGGCCGCGGCCGACGCGGTGCTGGAAGGCGACGCCGACGATGCCGCCGTGCGGGCACACTACGGCGCCACGCTGGCGGCGCTGAAGCCGCGTTTCGACACCTACGAGCGGGCGAACTACGTCAACCGCTGGCCCTGGATCGCCGACCTGGTGGTCAGCCGCGCGCGCAGGAGCCCGGCCATCCTGCGCAAGCTGCAGGGCCTGCTCGAGGAGACGCAGAACCCCGGCAACCTGTTCAGCATCAGGGGCATGACCAGGCTGATCTTCGATTGACGCTTCTTCCCAACCCCACCCCAACCCCACCGGAAACCGCATGACCAAGACCGCCGCCTCCGCCCGTTGCGCCCTCCTGGCCTCGCTGACCGCCCTGGCGGCCTGCGGGGGTGGCGGTGGCAGCTCGCCCGCGCCCGCACCGGCCCCGGTGGCCTGCACGCCGTCGCCGCCGCCGCCGCCGCCGGTCACCGTGTCCGCGGCGCCTCAGGTGACCTTCGCCGTCACCAACGGCGCGGGTGTCGCCGGCACCGTGGTGCTGACGTTGGACCGCACGGCCGCGCCGGTGACCGTGACCAACTTCCTGCAGTACGTCAACAGCGGCTTCTACAACTGCACGGTGTTCCACCGGCTCGTGACGGGCTTCGTGCTGCAGGGCGGCGGCTTCGCCACGCCGCTGAACGTGAGCGCGACGGCGCTGAACTCGCCCAAGCCGACCAACCCCCCCATCGTGCTCGAGGACAACAACGGGCTGTCGAACCTGCGCTGGACGCTGGCCATGGCCCGCACCGGCCTGCCCGACAGCGCGACCTCGCAGTTCTTCGTCAACCTCGCCGACAACGGCGCCACGCAGGACCGCGCCGGAATCCGCCGCGGCTACGCCGTGTTCGGCAGCATCACCTCGGGCACCGAGGTGATCACGGCCGCCGCGGCCGCGACGGGCTGCGTGGACTGGGGCTCGATCTTCGGCGACGGCAGCTGCCTGCCCACGCCCAACCTGACGATCACCGCCGCCATCCAGACGCGCTGAGCCGCTGTTCGCGCGGACGAGCCGGCCGTCCGCCGCGGCGCCGTGCGGCGCCTGCGGGCTGGCTCCTACACTGGACCGATGAGTTCCAAGCCCATCGACTGGAGCCAGTTCTGGTATCCCGGCCGGCGCCAGCCCTTCACGGCCGACGAGATGGCCCGCGCCGGCGCCGACCCGCCCAGCCGCACCCTGCAGGCGCTGCTGCTGGGCAACCTGCTGCTGCTGCTGGCGATTGGGATGCAGGTTGCCCCGAAGGACCAGGGCCTGACGATCTTGGCGATGATCCTGACACTGGCCACCTTGGGCGCGGCGGTGGGCTGGTGGTTGTGGTGGCGGCCGTGGCGCAAGCCGCTGATGGTGGCGCAGCTCGGCATGGGTCTGGTGGCAGGCCTGTTGGCGGGGCTGCTGAGCGAGTTCGTGCCTGACCGCGAGAACCGCCTGGTGCAGGGCATGTTCCTGGCGGCCAGCGCGGTCGCACTGTCGCTGTTGCTGTGGTTCCTTGTGGTGTGGCGCGCCCAGCAGATCGAGGCCCGGCTGGCCGAGCAGGCCGAGCGTGCGCAGGCCATCGAGATGGCGCGCCGCCTGGCCGCGGCGCAACTGGAGCCGCACTTCCTGTTCAACACGCTGTCTTCGCTGCAGCACTGGGTGGACACGCGCGACGAGCGCGCCAGCCCGCTGCTGGCCGCGCTCACCGGCTACCTGCGCGCCACGCTGCCGATGTTCAAGCGGCCCACGCTGCCCCTGGCCGACGAGTGCGTCGCGGTGGAACGCTACCTGCAGGTGATGCAGGCGCGGCTGGGCGCGCGGCTGGCCTGGGGCCTCGACATCGAGCCGGCGCTCGCCACGCTGCCGCTGCCCTCGGGCGCGCTGCTGACGCTGGTGGAGAACGCCGTGCAGCACGGCATCGAGCCCAGCGTGCGCGGCGGCACGCTGCACGTGCGGGCTCGGCGGCGCGGCGCGCTGGCCGAGATCGAGGTCGTCGACGACGGCGCCGGCCTGCCGGCGCAGCCCGCCGACGGCGTCGGCCTGACCAACGTGCGCCAGCGCCTGGCGCTGCTCGGCGGGCCCGACGCGGCGCTTGCCCTAGAGCCGCGGGCCGAAGGGGGCTGCATCGCCCGCCTGACGCTGCCCGCACCCAACCCCTGACGACTGCCGAGCACCCGGCCGAGGACCGCATGACCACCGCCCTGATCGCCGACGACGAAGAGGCCCCCCGCGCGCAACTGGCTGCCGCGCTGGCCAAGGCCTGGCCCGGCCTGCAGCTGGTGGCGGAGTGCGCCAACGGCGTCGATGCCTGGGACGCCTGGCTCGAGCACGAGCCGCAGGTCTGCTTCCTCGACATCCGCATGCCCGGCATGAGCGGCATCGACGTGGCCCGCCGCATCGACGGGCGCACCCCGGTGGTCTTCGTCACCGCCTACGGCGACCACGCCCTGGCCGCCTTCGACGCCGGCGCGGTGGACTACGTGATGAAGCCGGTGGACCCGCCCCGCCTGGCGCAGGCCGTCGAGCGCGTGCGCGCGCGTCTGGACGCCCGCGCCGCCGCGCCGGGGCTGGACCTCGCGGCGTTGCAGGCGCTGCTGGCGCAGCTGGCCGGCGGCGCGCGCCGGCCGGCGCCGCTGCAGGTCATCCAGGCCGGCGTGGGCAAGGAGGTGCGGCTGATCCGCGTCGACGAGGTCGTGTACTTCGAGGCCGACAGCCGCTACACGCGCGTCGTCTACGACGGCCCGGCCGGCGGCGGCGACGCGCTGATCCGCACGCCGCTGAAGGAGCTGCTGGCCCAGCTCGACGAGGCGCAGTTCTGGCAGGTGCACCGCTCGGTCATCGTCAACCAGCGCCACGTCGCCAGCGCCGTGCGCGTCGACGAGGGGCAGATGCACCTGGTGCTGCGCAACCGCCGCGAGACGCTGCCCGTCTCGCGCCACTTCCAGGGGCTGTTCAAGGGTCAGTAGCGGGTCCGGCCGCGCGTTCGCGCGCTTAGCATCGAGGGTTACTCGACCCGATGCCGCCGCCCGAGTGCGCCCGCCATGCCCGCCATCCCCGTCCCGCGGTTCGACCAGTTCTACCGCTACCCCGAGCTCACGCGGCTGCTGCAGGACTACGCCGCCGCCGCGCCGATGCTGGTGCAGCTGCGCTCCATTGGCCGCAGCCACGAGGGCCGCGACATCTGGTTGCTGGCCATCACCAACCAGGCCACCGGCGCCGACACCGACAAGCCGGCGTTCTGGGTCGACGGCAACATCCACGCCGCCGAGCTGACGGCCTGCACCGCCTGCCTGTACTGGCTGCACCAGCTCGTCGGCACCTATGGCAGCGACGAGCGCGTGCGCGAGCTGCTGGACACCCGCGTGGTCTACATGGTGCCGCGCCTGAACCCCGACGGCGCCGAGCTCGCGCTGGCCGACCGCCCGCGCCACATCCGCAGCAGCACGCGACCCTATCCGTACGACGAGGAGCCGGTCGAGGGGCTGACCATCGAGGACATGGACGGCGACGGCCGCATCCTCAGCATGCGCATCCCCGACCCGCACGGCCCCTACAAGAAGCACCCGCAGGAGCCGCGCCTGATGGTGGCGCGCGAGCCCGGCGAGTTCGGCGGCGAGTACTTCCGCATCGTGCCCGAGGGCAGCCTGACGGCCTACGACGGCGTGAAGATCACCGCCAACCCCGACAGGGAGGGCCTCGACCTCAACCGCAACTTCCCCGCCTACTGGCGCCAGGAGTTCGAGCAGGTCGGCGCCGGCCCCTACCCCACCAGCGAGCCCGAGGTGCGGGCGATGGTGGACTTCGTCGCCGGCCACCCGAACATCGGCGCCGCGGTGAGCTTCCACACCCACAGCGGCGTGATCCTGCGCCCCATGGGCACCAACTCCGACGACGACATGACGCCGGAGGACCTGTGGATCTACAAGCGCCTGTCCGACCTGGGCGCACGGCTCACCGGCTACCCGGCCATCAGTATCTGGCACGACTTCAAGTACCACCCCAAGCAGGTGATCACGGGCACGCAGGACTGGGTCTACGAGCACCTGGGCGCGCTGTTCTGGACGGTGGAGATCTGGGCCCCCAACAAGGAGGCCGGCATCACCGACTACAAGTGGGTCGACTGGTACCGCGAGCACCCGGTGGAAGACGACCTGAAGCTGCTGAAGTGGAGCGACGAGCAGTGCGGCGGCCAGGCCCACGTCGACTGGTACCCGTTCCGCCACCCGCAGCTCGGCGTCGTCGAGCTCGGCGGCTGGGACCGCATGAACTACTGGCGCAACCCGCCGCCGACGCTGCGCGAGCGCGAGGCGGCGCGCTTTCCCGGCTGGCTGATGCAGCTGGGGCTGTCGCTGCCGAAGCTGGAGGTGCTGCGCACCGAGGTGCGGGCGCTCGGCCCCGACACCTGGCGCGTGCGCCTGGCGGTGGCCAACGCCGGCTACCTGCCCAGCTACGTGAGCAAGCGCGCGCTGGAGCGCAAGACGGCGCGCGGCACCGTGTTCCGCATCCACCTGCCGGCGGGCGTGGCGCTGGTCAGCGGGCTGGAGCGCGAGGTCGGCTCGCACCTGGAGGGCCACGCGCCCAAGGGCAGTTTGCTGGCC
>JBILSW010000559.1:0-2591 GCA_044371895.1 Rubrivivax sp. | reverse complement strand
CCCAGTGGAGCTGCGCGTCGTGGATCAGCAGCACCGCGTCACCGGCGGCCACCGGCCAGTGCACCTTGTTCAGGCCGGCGACGGCCTCGCCCGGCAGGGGATAAGGTTCGATGCAGCCCGGGGCGAACGCCTCGGCCCCACGGGCGGGGCGCAGCGGCACAGGCGCGCCGACCGTGCCCCCGGCTGCGTCGTGGCTCTGTCGATCGGCGTGGCGGACCAGGTTCATGCGGGACTCCGGTGTCGGGGCGGTGGTGCATCGTCGCCAGAAACAGGCCTACGTCAAAATACTGTCTAGGCATGTTTTCCATATTCATCCGCTATAGCTCATGGAACTGCGGCAGTTGCGCTACTTCATTGCCATCGCCGAGGCGGGGAGCTTCAGTGCCGCCGCGGCCCGCCTGTTCGTGGCGCAGCCGGCGCTGTCGGTGCAGATCCGGCGGCTCGAGGAGGAGGTCGGGCGCCCGCTGCTGCTTCGCCACCGGCGCGGCGTGACCTTGACCGCCGCCGGGCAGGGATTCCTCGGCGATGCCCGACAGTTGCTCGCGCAGGCCCAGCTGGCCGTCGGCCGTGCGCGGCAGGACGGCACGCCGGACCGGCGCCTTCGGCTCGGCCTCCTGCCGTCCGCAACGCACGGACTGCTGTCGGGTCTCGTGAGCGCGCTGGAGCCGCTTCAGCCCTCGTGGCGCATCGAGGCGCTCGAGATGCCGACCCAGGCGCAGATCGACGGCTTGCGCGAAGGACGCCTTGACTTCAGCCTCGGTCGCCCCGCCCGCAGCGACGGCGCGGTGCAGGCTCTGCTCGTGCACGACGATCCGTACTGCCTGGCGCTTCCGGCGGGACACCGGCTGGCCGGGCGGCAGCAGCTGTCACTGGCGGCGGTCGCCACCGAGGACTTCGTCAGCTTCGGTCGCGACCGCGGCGCGAACTACTTCGACCGCACGATCGCGATGTGCGTGGAGTCGGGCTTCAGTCCCGCGATACGCCACGAGGCCAGCACCTTCAGCAGCGCGCTGGGCATGGTGGCCGCAGGACTCGGCGTGTCGATCGTGCCCGCGAGCTGCGCCCTGATCGGGCTGCCCGGCGTCGTGGTTCGGCGGCTGCCCGCGTCGCGGCACCGCAGTCGACTGGCATTGCTGGCGGCTGCCGAGCGGCGTCACCCGCTGCACGGAGACATCGTCGCGATCGCGCGGCGCGAACTTGTGCACTTGCGGCGCGAGGTCCGAAAGGCGATGTCGCCCGCCTGATCGCGCGTTCGTCGTCGCCGGACGGAAGGCACCTCGATATTTCCGGTCAACCGAGGAGCGGTTCGAGTTTCTTGGGTGGATCGCAGGTGAGCCGGAAGCCGGCGCCGTCATCGAGGACAGCAGCGGCGGCAGGAAGGTCCGATGGTCGCGGCCCGGCAGCGGAAAGAGCAGCGGCGCCCGGGGCCTGCAGGCCCAGGTGCGTCGTTCGGTGATGCCCGTGCGAGTAGCCGCGGAGATTCGGCGACTTCGGGGTGCGCATGAGCATCTCTGCGTGCCGCGCTGGGCCCGTGGCAACTCATCCAGTGCCTGACCCGCGTGCTGACCCCAACCAGGCCCGCATCCCAAGCCGGGGCAGGGGCAGTCACGCCCGCGCGGTATGTCGCCGCCGCCGCAACCATGAATCGCTGCCTGCGCGGTCGCATCAGCGTGGCTAAGCCACCAACAACCCTCGAAAACTCACCCAGTGCGGTCGCTGGCGAAGCATGCGGGTCAGCTGTCGGTTACGGTGAGCACCGCAGCCGAACGTGGAGGGCGGCACCCCACTGCCCGGGCGCCAGCTTGCGCTCGAACACCTTGACGCACAGCCGCGTCGCTACGGCGTCGTGCAGCGAGTTGGCGCCCAGCAGTTGCGCGCCTGGCGGGGTGGGGCCGGTCATCGGCATTGCGGTGCTGGGCCGGTCGATGCAATCGCGTCATCACGCGTGTGGCTGCCGGGCAAACCCGCGGGCTGGGCAGAGCGAGCGCGGTGTACCGGCGTGCAACCGGGTTTGTCCCAGGGGCGCGGCCGCCACGCAAGGGTTCCGTACGGGCCGCTGCTTCGCCACACTTGCAGCCGACCTCGCCATACCCCCTGTTGTCTTCCCTCCGTCCCGAACGAACCCACAGGAGCGACCCCGATGCGGCACACCGATGCGATCGCCAGCACCCGGCCCGGCGCCCAGCCGCGCAGCGCCATGACAACCAGCGCCGCGATGCTGTGCTCCGCGCTGCTGGCAACGACGCTCGCGGGTTGCGGCGGCGGCAACACCACCGTCACCATTGGCAGCGGCGATTTCCAGGTCAACGTGCGCCCCGCCTTCCTGGGCAACGTTGCCAGCACCACCTACGACGGCACGGCCGACGACCTGCTCACCGCCGGGCTGGGCCGCGCCGGCTTGGCCGTGGCCGCGCCGGCGGTGTCCAGCCCGCCCACCGCGGCCGAGCTGCGTCGGCTGGCGATCAACAACAACTACCGCGCCATCCTCGACATCACCGCCAACGGCGGCTACGGCACGCTGTACGGGCCCAACGTCGCGCCCGGCACGAACGCCCCGGGCACGGGCGACGGCCGCATTGCCGGCACCGAGC
>JBILSW010000558.1:0-2594 GCA_044371895.1 Rubrivivax sp. | reverse complement strand
CACGCACCAGATCCGCGTACACGCGGCATCGCGCGGGCTGCCTCTGGTTGCCGATGCGCTGTACGGCGGACGTCCCGCCCTGGGCCTGCGGCGGCAGGCCCTGCACGCCCGCGAGCTGGCGCTGCGCCACCCGGTCGACGGCCGTTCGCTGGCCTTCCGCTGCGAGCCGCCGGCCGACTTCGCCGCCGCCTGGAGCGCTCTGCAGCTAGAATGACGTCCTCCCAGGTGCAGCAGGCAAAGCCGCCGCCGGGCAAGACCAGCAAGCCCCGAAGAACGAGTCGCTGCTATCGCAGGGCAGCGCCACGCGGCGCTCCTCGGAGCCCACGAACCGTCGAGCATCCGCTCAAGCCCCGCGGACCGTCCGCCTGCCGGCCGCAGGCGCATCAAAATCCTCCGAGGCCTGCCCAGACGGGCGCCTACAGAACCTTGCCCCGCCCATGAACACCGTCGAGGCCCAGCGCGTGCTCGAAACCGCGCTCATCTGCGCCAGCGCGCCCATGACGCTGGCGGAGATGCGCGCCCTCTTCGATGGCCAGATCGGCCCCGACACCCTGCGGCAATTGCTCGACGGGCTGGCCCGCGACTGGGAGGACCGCGGCGTCGAGCTCGTGGCGCTGGCCAGCGGCTGGCGCTTCCAGAGTCGTCCCGAGATGCGCCAGTACCTCGACCGCCTGCACCCCGAGAAGCCGCCGAGATACTCTCGCGCCGCGATGGAGACGCTGGCCATCGTGGCCTACCGCCAGCCGGTGACGCGGGGCGACATCGAGGACATCCGCGGTGTCACCGTCAGCAGCCACATCATCAAGCAGCTCGAGGACCGCGGCTGGATCGATGCCATCGGCTACCGCGAGGCACCCGGCCGCCCGGCGCTGTACGCCACCACCCGCCAGTTCCTCGACGACCTGGGGCTGGCGAGCCTCGACCAGCTGCCGCCGCTGGCGGCCGGCAGCGGCCTGGAGACCGTGGCGCAAGCGCTGAACGGCATCGGCGACGCCGGCGAGCCGGGTCTGCTGGGCGAACCCCAGGCTGCGCTGCCGCTGGACGACGCCGCCGGGCCTGCCGAGCACCCGGCTGAGGCCGGCGCGGCCGAGGCGCCGACTGCATCGACGACCGCATCGGCGGCCGTATCTGCCGTCGACATCGCCGCCGAGATCGCCCACTTCATCGTCCCCGAGAGCCCCTCCCCGCCCACCGAACCCGGCGTCGAGCCCGACGCCGAACCGGAAGCCGACCGCCCATGACCCCTGCCGACGACGCCGACACCCCGCAGCCTGATTCCCCCGAGGCCGTCGCGCCGCCGAAGCGGCGGCGTGCGCCGCGCAAGGTCGTGGCAGAGGCCGCTGCGCCCACGGCAGGCGAACTCGTCGATGCCGCCGAGGCGCCCTCCCGCGAGGCGCTGTTTGCCAGCGCCGCCGACGCCCCGGCTCGGCGGGTGCGCAAGCCGCGCCGGCCCGTCGAGGCTGGCACGCACGCTGGTGATGCGACCCCACCCGCGCCGATGCCCGAGGCGACGCCTGCCGCCCCGTTGGCCGCGGCGGAAGACGGCGCAGCCGAGGGCCCGCCCGCTGCGCGGCCGGCCGCCGAAGGCGAGGAGCCGAGAGGCCGTCGCCGCAACCGCCGGCGTGGCCGGCGTGGCCGCCGCGACGACGACACCGCGGCCGACGGCAGCCCGTCGGTGCCGACGCCCGCCGCCGTCGCGCCGGTCGACGCCAGAGAGTTGTTCCGGCAGGTGCTCACGGGTGCCTACGACAGCGAGGCCGCAGCCTCCGAACCCGGGTCCGCCGAGCCGGGGCCTGCGGCGGGGGCCGAAGCGCCGGAATCCTCGCCCGTGATCGACGAGGTCCCCGCTGAGGCCAGCGGCGCCGAGGGCGCGGCGGCACCGGCCGAGCCCGCAGCGAGCCCGCGCCGTGTGCTCGCCCCGGACCCCGACGCGCCCAAGCTGCACAAGGTGCTGGCGCAAAGCGGCGTCGGCTCGCGGCGCGACCTCGAGCAGATGATCGTCGAGGGCCGCGTCACCGTGAACGGCGCACCGGCCCATGTCGGGCAGCGCATCAGTTTCGGCGACCGCATCGCGCTGGACGGCAAGCCCGTGAAGGTGCGCATCCAGCCGCCCAAGCCGCGCGTGCTGGCCTATCACAAGCCCGCGGGCGAGGTGGTCACGCACGACGACCCGCAGCAGCGCCCGACCGTCTTTCGCCGCCTGCCGCGACTGCCTCACGGCAAGTGGCAGTCGGTGGGCAGGCTCGACATCAACACCGAGGGACTGCTGTTGTTCACCAACAGCGGCGAGCTCGCCAACCAGCTCATGCATCCGCGCTTCGGCGTCGAGCGGGAGTACGCCGTGCGCTCGCTGGGCATGCTGTCAGAGGAGTCGAAGCAGCGTCTTCTCGAGGGCGTGGAGATCGAAGGCCAGCGGGCCGCCTTCAAGAGTCTCGAGGACGGCGGCGGCGAAGGCGCCAACCATTGGTATCGTGTCGTCATCACCGAGGGCCGCAACCGCGAGGTGCGCAAGCTGTTCGAGGCCGTGGGCCACGCCGTGAGCCGGCTCATCCGCATCCGCTACGGTTGCGTGGTGCTGCCGCGCGGCCTGCGGC
>JBILSW010000557.1:0-2603 GCA_044371895.1 Rubrivivax sp. | reverse complement strand
CGACCTCGGCTTCGGTGCGACGCAGGGCGCGCAGATGCTGTCGCTGATGCTGGCCTTCGGCATCGTCAGCCGGCTCGTCAGCGGCTTCATCTGCGACCGCATCGGCGGCCTGCGCACGCTGCTGCTGGGCTCGGTGCTGCAGGGGCTGGCGCTGCTGCTGTTCATCCCCTTCGACGGGCTGGTGTCGCTGTACGTGATCTCGGCGCTGTTCGGGCTGTTCCAGGGCGGCATCGTGCCGAGCTACGCCATCATCGTGCGCGAGCACTTCCCCCCGCGCGAGGCCGGCGAGCGCGTGGGCTGGGTGCTGATGAGCACGCTGCTGGGCATGGCGCTGGGCGGGTGGCTGTCGGGCAAGGTGTTCGACCTCACCGGCTCGTACCACGCGGCCTTCGTCAACGGCGTGGCCTGGAACCTCGTCAACCTGTCGGTGGTCGGCTGGCTGCTGTGGCGCAGCACGCGGCCGCGGCCAGCCGCAGGCGCGGCCGCGGCCACCGGCACGCCGCCGTAGCGGGGCCGCCGCGCCAGCCGGCGGCCTGGTTGCGGCAACATCGGTGCCCCGTCACCACCCGCCGCCGCCGTGTTCCGACACCAGTACATCGACAACGGGCAACTCGCCGCGCAGCTGCAGCGCTGGGCGCAGCAGCATCCCGGCCTCGTGCACCTGGGCTCACTGGGCCGCAGCGCCGGCGGCCGCGACATCCCGCTGCTGACCATCGGCCCCGACCCCGGCGAGCCCGGCCGGGCGCGCCCCGCCGTCTGGGTGGACGGCAACATGCACGCCAGCGAGGTCTGCGGCACCAGCGTGGCGCTGGCCATCGCCGAGGACCTGATCGCCCTGCACGGCGGCGCCACCACGGCCGGGGGCCGCCCCTTGCCCGAGGCCATGCGGCAGACGCTGCGCGAGACGCTGTTCTACGTCGCCCCGCGCCTGTCGCCCGACGGCGCCGAGGAGGTGCTCGCGCGCGGCCGCTACGTGCGCTCGAGCCCGGTCGACGACCGCGTGGCGCAGAGGCACGCGCACTGGGTGGCCGAGGACCTCGACGGCGACGGCCAGACCAGCTACCTGCGCGTGGCCGACCCCGACGGCGACCTGGTCGAGCTGCGCGGCGACGACGGCCGGCCGCTGGCGCCGTCGGTGATGGTGTCGCGCATGCCCGAGGACGAGGGCCCGTTCTTCCGCCTCTATCCCGAGGGCCGCATCGCCAACTTCGACGGCCGCACCGTGCCCGACGCCGGCTTCCTGGGCGACAACGCCTACGACTTCAACCGCAACTTCGCCTACGCCTGGGCCCCCGAGCCGCAGCAGGCCGGCGCCGGCCACTACCCCGGCAGCGCGCCCGAGGTGCGCGCGGTGATGGACTTCGCCAGCCGCCACCCGAACATCATGGTGTGGCTGAACCTGCACACCTTCGGCGGCGTGCTCATCCGCCCGCTGGCCGACCAGCCCGACAGCAAGCTGCACCCCGAGGACCTGGGCGTGTACCAGCAGGTCGAGACCTGGATGACCGAGCACACGGGCTACGCCACCGTCAGCGGCTTCCACGAGTTCCTGTACCAGCCCGACAAGCCGGTGCACGGCAGCCTGTCGCAGTACGCCTACCGCCAGCGCGGCGCGCTGGCCTACGTGGTGGAGCTCTGGGACCTGTTCCGCCAGCTCGGCATCGAGCGCAAGAAGCCCTTCGTGGACCACTACTCCACGCTGACGCGGACCGAACTGCGCGCGCTGGCGGCCTTCGACCGGGAGCACAACGAGGGCCGTGTGTTCGGCCCCTGGCGCAAGGTGCGGCACCCGCAGCTGGGCGAGGTGGAGGTGGGCGGCTTCGACCCGCGCATCGGCATCTGGAATCCGCCGCTGGACCGCCTGGCCGCCACCTGCGAGCAGCAGAGCGCCGCCTTCCTGCGCGTGGCGGCGCTGGTGCCGCGGCTGAGCGTGCAGGTGCTGCGCCAGGAGCGCGTGGACGGCCACACGCGCGTGGAGCTGCGCGTGGCCAACCACGGCTACCTGGGCAGCTGCGGCGCGGCCTCGGCGCTGGGCATGCCGCACGTCGAGCCGCTGCGGCTGACGGCACGCACCGAAGGCGGCGCCACGCTGCTGGCGCCCACCGAGGCAGTGGTGGAGCTCGGCCATTTGCAAGGCTGGGGGCGCGGCCTGTACGGCACCTCGGTGTTTTCGCCCTGGTCGCGCGGCAACGGGCACGAGCGCTTCGTCACGCTGCTGGTGGCCGGCACGGGGCGCGTGAGTGTGGAAGCGGGCAGCTGCCGGGTGGGCGTGCAGGCCTTGTCGGTGGAGGTAGGGGGATAACCTCCGTTCGGGCTGAGCCTGTCGAAGCCCAGGGTCACCCTCCGCGCTACGGCGGCAGCGCCATCGCGCAGGCATGCGCGCTGGCCCAGGCCCACTGGAAGTTGTAGCCGCCGAGCCAGCCGGTCACGTCGACGACCTCGCCGATGAAGTACAGGCCCGGCTGCTTCGACTCCATCGTGCGCGACGACAGATCGCGCGTGTCGACACCGCCCAGCGTGACCTCGGCCTTGCGGTAGCCCTCGGTGCCTTCGGGCACCAGCTGCCAGCGCGCCAGCCGCTCGGCCAGCCGCGCCAGCGCCTT
>JBILSW010000556.1:0-2610 GCA_044371895.1 Rubrivivax sp. | reverse complement strand
ACAAGCCTGGACGCCGCCGCGGCCGAGTCGGCCTCGGTCAGCGCCGAGGCCGCGGCAGGCGGGGCACCCTTAGACGGCGCCCCGCGCGGCACGCCGGCCCTGTCCGCGCCGGGCCGCGGATCCAACGGCCCGCGCGGCAGCGCCCTCGCGGCCGAACAGCTTCGCGCCGACGCGGCAGCCGATCCTTCCGCTGGCGCGGCACCCGGGGCGGCCGGGACGGCGACCCATGGCGGCTTCACGGCCGCCCTTCGGTCGGCGTCCATGGCGGGCACCGGAGCCGGTGCCGAAGGCCCGGCCAGCCCAGGCAGTCCGGCCCAGGCAGGCGCACCCGCTGCCGGGGCCCTCGGGGCCTCGAGCCCGCTCACGAGCGCCCCGGCCGCGGCGCCGCCCGCCGAGGCCGGCGTGGCCGCCCGCCCGGGCAGCCCCGCCTTCGCGGGCGAGCTGTCGGCCCGGCTCGTCACCTTCGTGCGGGAGGGCGTCGAACACGGCCGGCTGCACCTCAACCCGGCCGAGATGGGCCCGGTGGAGGTGCGCATCCGCATCGACGGCGATGCCGCGCGCGTGGTGCTGGCGGCCGATCAGGCGCCCACGCGCCAGTGGCTGGAACAGGCCCTGCCCTCGCTGGCCGCCGCCCTGCGCGAGGCCGGCCTGACGCTGGCCGGCGGCGGCGTGTTCGAGCGCGGCGCCGGTGGCGGCGACGGCGGCCGAGCCCCCGAGGGCGGCCGTGGCACCGCGCAGGGCGACGCCGCGGAGGCCGGCCCAGAGCCCGCCGCCGTGCGCGAGCCGGCACTGCCGCGCCGCCGCGGCGTCGTCGACCTCATCGCCTGAACGGGCGCCCCGGCGGGACTGGGCCGCCGGATAGGCCGCCCTTGCGCCCCTTTTCCGGGCTTCAGGCGGCGATCTCAGTCTCAACAATGGGACGTCGTGGTCGATGGGCGCGCCCGCAGCGCCCGGCGACCGCCCCGCGTACCCGCGTCCGCCACGCCAGGAGCCCCCGATGTCCGCCGCTGCCACCGCCGACGAAGCCGCCCCGCCGCCCAAGGGCAAGAAGAAGCTGATCATCATCATCGCCGCCGTGCTGGTGGTGGTGCTGGTCGGCGGCGGCGCCGCCCTGATGCTCATGAAGAAGAGCAGCGCCGCTGCCGAGGACGCCGCCGAGACCGCCGAGGCCGACGAGGGCAAGCCCGCGAAGAAGGCCGACGCCAAGCGCGACCCCAAGGCCGTGCCCGTGTTCGTGGCGCTGGAGCCGTTCACCGTGAACCTGGCCGACCGCGACGCCGACCGCTACGCCCAGGTCGCCGTGACGCTCGAGCTGGCGGACGCGATGCTGGAACCGCAGGTCAAGTCGTACATGCCGGCGGTGCGCCACAACATCCTGCTGGCCCTGTCCGACCGCACGGCCGGCGAACTGATGGCGCGCGACGGCAAACAGGCGCTGGCACAACGCATCCGGCGCGAGACCGCGCGGGCGCTGGGCTACAAGGTCCCCAGCGAGGAGCAGGTCAAGTCCGCTGCCGACGAGGACGGCAGCGAGGACGCCCAGCGCAAGAAGCGCCGCAACGCCGCCGAGCCCGAGCTGCCGGTCCGCGCCGTGCACTTCGGCAACTTCATCATCCAGTGACCGTGGCCACTCGGCACAGCGCAAGCCGCGGCCGGGGCCTGCCCCGCCGCGGGCGGACGGCCCCGTCGGCGAGCGGCATTCGCGCGCGGGCCCGGGACATCGCATGAACCAGCAGATCCTTTCGCAGGACGAGGTCGATGCCCTGCTGCAGGGCATCACCGGCGAGAGCCAGAAGATCGAGCAGGACGACGCCCCCACATCGGGCGTGCGCGAATATGACCTCTCGAGCCAGGAGCGCATCGTCCGCGGCCGCATGCCGACGATGGAGGTGGTCAGCGAGCGCTTCGCCCGCAACATCCGCATCGGCCTGTTCAACCTCATCCGCAAGAGCCCCGAGGTCAGCATCGGTGGCATCAAGGTGCAGAAGTTCAGCGCCTTCCTGCGCGAGATCGTGGTGCCCACCAACTTCAACGTGATGTCGGTGAAGCCCCTGCGCGGCAACGGACTCATTGTTTGCGACCCGAGCCTGGTGTTCGCCGTGATCGACGCGCTCTACGGCGGCGTCGGCAAGTACCACACCCGGATCGAGGGCCGCGACTTCAGCCCCACCGAGCTGCGCGTGATCTATCGCCTCGTGGAGTGCATCGTCGCCGAGAGCCGCAAGGCCTGGAGCGGCATCTACCCGATCGACTATGAGTACCAGCGGTCGGAGATGCAGCCGCAGTTCGCCAACATCGCCACGCCCAGCGAGATCGTGGTCTCCACGCACTTCACGCTGGAGCTCGGCGACACTACCGGCTCGATCCACTTCTGCGTGCCCTACAGCACGCTGGAGCCGATCCGAGACGTGCTGTACAGCACCATCCAGGGCGACAGTGTCGAGCCCGACCGCCGCTGGGTGAATCTGCTGCGGCAGCAGATCCAGAGCGCCGAGGTCGAGCTCGTGGCCGAGCTGGCGCACGCCGGGGCCACGGTGGAGCAGTTGCTCGCGTTCAAGCCGGGCGACTTCATCGAGCTCGACCTCGAACCCATGATCCAGGCCAAGGTCG
>JBILSW010000082.1:0-9007 GCA_044371895.1 Rubrivivax sp. | reverse complement strand
CTCTCTGGTCAACGACCGCCTGGGCAGCGATGCACCCGATCTGCGCCCGGTCTACGCGCTGGTCAATGGCGCGGCCGGTCTTCTCCCCGCCGAGGCCGAGGCTTTCGAGGACGGCGAAGAAGGCGGCAGTGTTGATGAAAGCGGTGCCACCGGCGGTGCGCGAGCCAGTGGGCGCGGCCTGTCGGGCAGCGTCACCTCCCGAGAGGAGGCCATGCGTGCCATCGACCTCGTCATCGCGTACCTTGAGCGCGCCGAACCCACCAACCCGGCGCCCCTCTTTCTTCGCCGTGCAAGGCAACTCGTCAGCCACAACTTCCTGCAACTGATGAAGGTGCTGGCACCCGACGCATTGGCAGAAGTGGCGCGCGTGGTCGGTGTCGACCCTGATTCTGTGGAAGACCCCGACGCGCCCACTTGACGAACGCACCCACATAGAAGAAAACCTGCGACTCTTTCGTCCTACCCCCCGCCGCACAGGAGCCTCTTGATGAGCAGCAGCCAGAAATTCATCGCCCGCAACCGCGCACCGCGGGTCCAGATCGAATACGATGTCGAGGTCTACGGGGCCGAGAAGAAGGTGCAACTGCCCTTCGTGATGGGCGTGCTGGCCGATCTGTCGGGCAAACCGGCCGACCCGCTGGCGCCTGTGGCGGACCGCAAGTTTCTCGAAGTGGACGTCGACAACTTCGACGCCCGCATGAAGGCGATGAAGCCGCGCGTGGCCTTTCCTGTGCCCAACGCACTGACGGGCGAGGGCAACCTCAGCGTCGACATCACCTTCGAGAGCATGGACGACTTCTCGCCGGATGCCGTGGCGCGCAAGGTCGACTCGCTGAACAAGCTGCTCGAGGCTCGCCAGCAACTGCAGAACCTCGTCACCTACATGGACGGCAAGGGTGGCGCTGAAGAGCTGATCGGCAAGCTGATGAACGACCCGGCCCTGCTCGGCGCCCTGGCCACCTCGGCCAAGCCTGCCGACGCCTGAGCCTGCGCCCACCCATAACTCCAAACGTTGACGAGGAGCCTTTCATGGCCGAAACCCAAGCCTCAGCAGCCCTGGCGGGCGTGACGATGGAAGGCAGCGATCTCGCATCGCTGCTGCAGAAGGAATTCAAGCCGAAGTCTGACGACGCCAAGAGCGCCGTCGAGCAGGCCGTGCAGACGCTGGCCCAGCAAGCGCTGGCGCAGACGCAGTTGATCGGCAGCGATGTCGTCGCCTCCATCGAGGCCATGATCGCCGCCATCGACAAGAAGCTGTCGGACCAGATCAACCTCATCCTGCACCACGAAGATTTCCAGAAGCTCGAAGGCGCCTGGCGCGGTCTGCACTACATGGTGAACAACACCGAGACCGACGAGCAGTTGAAGATCCGCGTGATGAACGTGTCCAAGCAGGAGCTGGGCAAGACGCTCAAGCGCTACAAGGGCACGAGCTGGGACCAGAGCCCCATTTTCAAGAAGATCTACGCGGAAGAGTTCAGCCAGTTCGGCGGCGAGCCTTTCGGTTGCCTGGTGGGTGACTACCACTTCGACCAGAGCGCTCCCGACGTTGAACTGCTGGCTGAGATGGCCAAGATCGCCGCGGCTTCGCACGCGCCCTTCATCACTGGCGCTGCACCCACGCTGATGCAGATGGACAGCTGGCAGGAACTCGCCAACCCACGCGACCTGACCAAGATCTTCACCACGCCCGAGTACGCGGCCTGGCGCTCGCTGCGTGAGTCCGAAGACAGCAAGTACATCGGCCTGGCGATGCCGCGCTTCCTCTCGCGCATGCCCTACGGCAGCAAGACCAACCCGGTGGAAGCCTTCAACTTCGAGGAAGACACGGGCTCGGCCGATCATGGCAAGTACACCTGGGCCAATGCGGCCTATGCCATGGCGACGAACATCAACCGTTCCTTCAAGGAGTACGGCTGGTGCACGCGCATCCGCGGCATCGAATCGGGCGGCGCGGTGACCAACCTGCCCACGCACACCTTCCCGACCGACGACGGCGGCGTCGACATGAAGTGCCCGACCGAGATCGCCATCGAGGACCGGCGCGAGGCCGAGCTGGCCAAGAACGGCTTCATGCCGCTGGTGCACCGCAAGAACAGCGACTTCGCCGCCTTCATCGGCGCGCAGTCGCTTCACAAGCCGGCCGAGTACGACGACCCGGACGCCACCGCCAATGCCAACCTGGCGGCGCGCTTGCCGTACCTGTTCGCGACCTGCCGCTTCGCGCACTATCTGAAGTGCATCGTGCGCGACAAGATTGGTTCCTTCAAGGAGCGCAACGAGGTCCAGCGCTGGCTGTCGAGCTGGGTGATGCAGTACGTGGACGGCGACCCGGCGCACTCTTCGGAGTCGACCAAGGCGCGCAAGCCGCTGGCTGCCGCCGAGGTGGTGGTCGAGGAAGACCCGGCCAACCCCGGCTACTACAGTTCGAAGTTCTTCCTAAGGCCGCATTACCAGTTGGAGGGCCTGACGGTATCCCTTAGGCTCGTTTCCAAGCTGCCGTCCGCAAAGGCAGGATAGAGCCGTTGGGATGACACCCCATCTCCTGCCTGCGGCTGCGCAGGGAGGCGCCCGCACAACCCGGGCGACATTGCAGCGACAACCGCCCCTAGAAACCGGGGCATCAAGGAGAGCACACCATGGCCGTAGACATGTTCATGAAGATCGGCGACATCCAGGGCGAGTCGTTCGACAAGGTCCATAAGGGGAAGATCGACGTGCTGGCCTGGAGTTGGGGCATATCCAACTCCGGCACCACGCACCATGGCGGTGGCGGCGGTTCCGGCAAGGCCAACGTGCAGGACCTGTCCTTTACGAAGTACGTCGACGCGGCCTCTCACGCCCTGCTGCTGGCGTGCAGCAACGGGCAACATCACCCGACCGCGAGTCTCATCGTGCGTAAGGCCGGTGGCAAGGGCGCGCCGATCGAGTACATCAAGATCGAGATGGAAGAAGTGATGATCACCTCGGTCAGCACGGGCGGGTCGGGTGGCGAGGACCGCCTCACCGAGAACGTGTCGTTGAATTTCGCCAAGGTGAAATTCGAGTACACGCCGCAGAAGCCCGACGGTTCGCCCGATACGACCAAGGAGATGGTCTACGACATCGCCGCGAACGACAACGCCTGAGGCGACTGCGCTGCACTGACGCCCCTTGCCCCAGGCGGCTCGCCGAAGCGCCGCCTGGGTGCCTGCGGGCACGAGCGTGACCCCATCGGATTCGAACCGGACTGACAGCCATGCCGCGCTCGGACATGTTCTTGAAGGCCGCAGGCCAGCGAACGGGCGCCATCACCGGTGAGTCCACCGATCGCCGGTTTGCGGGACAGATTGACGTCATCGACTGGTCCTGGGGCATGTCGGCGCCGTCGGCCGTGAGCGGCCAGCGCGCCGGGCGACTGCTGGTCAAGGAACTGACCCTCGTCAAGCGGGTGGACTGCGCCTCCACGGCGCTGATGAGCGTGATGCGCGGCAACGAGTTGCTGTCCACCGCGGTGCTGTCGGTGCGCAAGGCCGGTGGTGCGGATCCGTTGCCCTACTTCGTCATCACGCTTGACAAGGCGCGCATCGTCTCCTTCGACCTGCAGTCCGACATTACGCCGGAAGGTGCGCCGACTCTGACCGAGCGCATCGGGCTGCATTTCCTCAAGGTGACCGTCGACTACGTTCCGCAGGGCGCCACCGGCTCCGGCGGTGGAGCGTCGTCGGTCGAGATCGACAACCACCCGGCGACCTAGGCGCCCGCGGCAAGTCGCCGGCCGCCGTCACGCCACGGAGCGCTGATGCCATCCCTTGCTGCCGAGGCCGAGCTGGCCCTGAAGAACGGCGACGCGCTCGCCGCGCTCAAGCTGCTGACGGATCAGGTCCGCACGCGGCCGCAGGACGCCAAGCTGCGCGTCTTTCTGTTCCAGATGCTGTGCGTGCTGGGGCAGTGGGAGCGCGCGCTGAACCAGCTCAACGTGGCGCTGGAACTCGACGCCGCGATGCTGCCCATGGTGCAGACCTACCGCGAGGCGATCGCCTGCGAGGCGCTGCGCCGCCAGGTCTTCGCCGGCCAGAAGGCGCCGATGCTGTTCGGCGAGCCCGAGACCTGGGTCGCGCTGCTTATCGAGGCGCTGCTGCGCGAGGGCCGCGGCGAGCCCGACGCGGCCCGCCATCTGCGCGAGCAGGCGCTGGAGCAGGCGCCGGCCAGCCCGGGCACGGCCACGGTCGGCGAGTCGCCGGCGCAGGAATTCGCCTGGATCGCCGACGCCGACTCGCGGCTTGGCCCCACGCTCGAGGCGGTGATCAACGGCAAGTACTACTGGCTGCCGTTCAACCGGCTGGCGCAGATCGACGTGCACGCGCCGCAGGATCTGCGCGACGCTGTATGGATGCCGGCCAACTTCCGCTTCGTCAACGGTGGCGAGGTCGTCGGCCTGATTCCCACGCGCTACCCCGGCACCGAACTGGCATCCGGCGACGCGCTAGCGCTGGCGCGCCGCACCGAGTGGCGCGAGGTCACGCCCGGGGTGTTCAGCGGTCTCGGCCAGCGGCTGATCGCAACCGACCAGGCCGACACCGCGCTGATGGACCTGCGCACAGTGGTGCTGACGCAGGCCGACGCCTGAGAGCCCCCTGCCGATGGCCTCGCTGCGCGCCCAGGACCGCCTGCAGCCGGCGCTGCTGGACAGGCTGACCGACGACGAGCCGGACAACCCGGCTGAGTCGACGGAGGCGCGCGTGATCAACCGCTCGCGCCTGCGCGACCTCGTGCTGCGCGACATGGCCTGGTTGTTCAACGCCGTCGCTCCGGGCCGGTCGATCGACTTCGCCGGGTTTCCGCAGGCGCAGGCCTCGGTGCTGAACTACGGCCTGCCGCCACTGTCGGGCGAGACCGCCTCCACGGTCGACCCGCTGGTGCTGCAGGCCCGCGTGCGTCAGGCCATCCTGGACTTCGAGCCGCGCATCCTGCCGGAGTCGCTGCACGTGGAGGCCATCCTCAACGAGGAGCAGATGGACCACTACAACCAGATCGGCTTTCGCATCGTCGGCCAGATGTGGGCGCAGCCGGTGCCGCTGGAGCTGATGCTGCACACCGATGTCGACCTGGAGACGGGCCGCGTCGCGGTGCGGGAACTCCAGCGCTGAGCCAGGTAGGCAAGGCCAAGCACCATGGACCCCCGGCTATTGCGCTACTACAACGAGGAGCTGCGCCACCTGCGCGAGATGGGGGCGGAGTTCGCGAAGGCGTTCCCGAAGGTCGCCGCGCGGCTGGGCATGGAGGGCCTGGAGGTCACCGACCCCTACGTCGAGCGGCTGCTCGAGGGCTTCGCCTTTCTGGCCGGGCGCGTGCAGCTGCGGCTGGACGCCGAGTTCCCGCGCTTCACCCAGCGCCTGCTGGAGATCGTCTACCCGCAGTTCCTGACGCCGACCCCCGCGATGCTGATCGCGCAGCTGCAGCCCGACCTCAACGACCCGTCGCTCGGCGAGGGTGTCACGCTGCCGCGCGGCACGACGATGATGAGCCAGCCCGGCAAGGCCAGCGCCACGGCCTGCGAGTTCCGCAGCGCCCATGCGCTGACGATGTGGCCGCTGGAGATCGCGCAGGTCGAGTACTTCAGCCAGGCCGCCGACCTGCCGCTGGCGGCGCTGCCGGACTGGCGGCGCTACCGCTCCGGCCTGCGCATACGCGTGCGCGCCACGGCGGGGCTTGACTTCTCGCGCATCGCCCTGCAGGACCTGCGGCTGCATCTGGCCGGCATCGACGAGGTGGCCTACCGACTGCACGACCTGGTGATCGGCCACACGATGGGTCTGCTCGTGCTGCCGACCCGGCGCCCGGCCGCCTGGCACGAGGCGCTGGACGCAGCCGCGGTGGAGGCCGCCGGCTTCGACGACGACGAGGCCCTGCTGCCGTCCACCCTGCGCGGTTTCGAGGGCTACCGGCTGCTGCAGGAGTACTTCGCCTTTCCGCAGCGGTTCCTGTTCTTCGACCTGCAGGGCCTGGGCGACGCGCTGCGCCGGCATGCCGAGACCGAGGTCGACGTCGTGCTGCTGTTCGACCGGCTGGACAACGCGCTGCTGCAGTCGGTCGATGCCGGCTCACTGGCGCTGAACTGCGTGCCGGCGATCAACCTGCTGGAGCGCCGCTGCGACCGCATCCACGTCGATCCCGGCAACCACGAGTTCCATGTCGTGCCCGACCGCGCGCGGCCGATGGACTTTGAGGTCCACACGCTGACCGAGGTCACCGGCTACGGCAGCGGCGCGCAGCAGGAGTGGCGCTTCCTGCCGTTCTACAGCGCCTTCCACACCGAGGACAGCGCGCACGCCGCCTACTACGCGGTGCAGCGCCAGCCGCGCCTGATGTCGCAGACGCAGCAGCGCGACGGCCCGCGCACGGCCTACCTGGGCACCGAGCTGTACCTGTCGGTCGTCGACGCCCACGAGGCGCCGTTCCCCGACGAGCTTCGCCAGATCGGCGTGAGCGCTCTGTGCACCAACCGTGACCTGCCGGTGCTGATGCCGGTGGGCAGCGCCAAGGGCGACCTGACGCTGTCACAGTCCGCGCCCGTCAAGGCCATCACGGTCATCAAGGGCCCGTCGCGGCCGCGCTCGCCGCTTGCCGACGGCAGTGTCGCGTGGAAGCTGATCAACCAGCTGTCGCTGAACCACCTGTCGCTCACCGACACCGACGCCGAACAGGGCGCGGCCGCCCTGCGCGCCATCCTGCGCCTGTACGCGCCGGGCGGCGACGCGGCGGCGCAGCGGCAGGTCGACGGCCTGCGCTCGGTGGCCATCCAGCAGGTGGTGCGCCGGCTGCCCATGCCCGGGCCCATCACCTTCGGCCGTGGCACCGAGATCCGCGTCGAGGTCGACGACCTCGCGTTCGAGGGGGCCAGCGCCTTCCTGCTGGGCTGCGTGCTGGAGCGCTTCCTGGCCCGTCATGCCGCGCTGAACAGCTTCACGCAGACCCGGCTGCACTCGCCGGTGCGCGGCGACATCCTGAACGGGCGGCCGCGCTGCGGCGCCCGGCCGGTGCTGTGAACCGGCCGGCCGACAGCGGGCACCGGACCGCCAGCCTGCTGGCCGAGCTCGCGGCCGCGCCGTACCGGCACGACTTCTACCTGGCCCTGCGCCGCATCGAGGCCGCGCATCCGGACAAGCCGCGCCTGGGCACGGCACGCCGTCCGGCCGACGAACCGGTGCGCCTGGGTCAGACCCCCGACCTGTCGTTTGCACCGAGCAGCCTGTCGGCGGTGCAGCTGGACAGCCGCCTGGGCCGCCCTCGCATCGAGGTGCGCTTCCTCGGCCTGTTCGGCCCCAACGGGCCGCTGCCGCTGCACCTGACGGCCCATGCCCGCGAGCGCATCATCCACAAGCGCGACGAGACCTTCGCGCGCTTCGCCGACCTGTTCCACCACCGCCTGCTGCTGCTGTTCTACCGTGCCTGGTCGCAGGCGCAGCCGACCGTCAGCCAGGACCGCCCCCGCGAGGATCGCTTCGCCGACTACGTCGGCTCGCTGATCGGCGTCGGCGGCGACGAATGGCGTCGCCGCGATGCCGCGCCCGACCACGCGCGGCTGGCTTTTGCCGGGCTGCTGTCGCGCCAGGTGCGCAACGCCGACGGCCTGGCCCACCTGCTGAGCGCCTTCCTGGGCCGGCCGGTGCGGGTGGAGAACTTCATCGGCCGCTGGATGGCGCTGCCCCGGGCCGAGCGCACGCGCATCGGCCGCGTCGGCGCGCGCGGCCGCCAGCCCAGCGCGCGGCTGGGCAGCAGTGCCGTGCTGGGCGCCACGGTCTACGACCGCCAGCACCACTTCCGCATCCACGTCAGCGCGCTGGCGCTGCCGGAGTTCGAAGCGCTGCTGCCGGTGGGCAGCGCGCTGCCGGCGGTGCAGGCGCTGGTGCAGCAGTACGTCGGCATCGAGCTCGGCTGGGACCTGCGCCTGGAACTGGCCGAGGGCCAGCGCCCGGCGTGCCGGCCCGGGCGCAGCGGCCGCCTCGGCTGGACCACCTGGCTGGGCCGCGCCCGCGACGCCCGGCCGAGCGCACTGAACCTCGTCCCCCGGACCCTGTCCTCTCCAATGTCGTCCTGAAAGGAAGCTCCATGGCGGAGATCAACCGCGTCACTCTGTTCGGCAAGCTCAACGCGCCGACCTACAAGACCATCGAGGGCGCGACCGTGTTCTGCAAGCTGCGCGGCAACCCCTACGTGGAGCTGGAGCACTGGATCGCGCAGCTGCTGCAGAGCCACGATTCCGACTGGCACCGCGTGATCAAGCACGCGCAGCTGGACATGTCGCTGCTGGCCAAGGACATCACGGCCGCGCTGGACCGGCTGCCGCGCGGCGCCACCAGCATTGCCGGCATCGCCGAGAACATCGCCGACGCCATCGAGCGCGGCTGGGTCTACGGCACGCTGCTGTACGGCGACAACGCGGTGCGCAGCGGCTACATGCTGGTGGGCATGCTCAAGACCAAGCGGCTGCGCGACGCGCTGGTCGCCATCAGCCGCCAGTTCGAGAAGCTCAAGGCCGACGACGTCTCCGACCAGCTGCCCAAGCTCATCGCCGGCTCGGCCGAGGACGGGCAGGGCGCCAGTGACGGCTCGTCCGGCGCGGCCGGCGGCGCCGCGCCCGGCGAGGCCAGCGGCGCCATCGCGCCGGCAGCCATGGGCAAGCAGGAGGCGCTGAAGAAGTTCACGGTCGACCTCACCGAGCAGGCCCGCAGCGGCAAGATGGACCCCATCGTCGGCCGCGACGACGAAATCCGCCAGGTCGTCGACATCCTGATGCGGCGGCGCCAGAACAACCCCATCCTCGTGGGCGAGGCCGGCGTCGGCAAGACCGCCGTGGTGGAAGGCTTCGCGCAGCGCATCGCCCGTGGCGACGTGCCGCCCAGCCTGAAGGACGTGGAGCTGCGCGCGCTCGACGTCGGGCTGCTGCAGGCCGGCGCCAGCATGAAGGGCGAGTTCGAGCAGCGGCTGCGCAGCGTCATTGATGAGGTGCAGGGCAGCCCCAAGC
>JBILSW010000081.1:0-9045 GCA_044371895.1 Rubrivivax sp. | reverse complement strand
GGGCGCCGCGGCCTTCGCGGCATGCGCCTGGGCTGAGGACGATCAACCCAGCGCGCGCCCGATCAGGATCTTCTGCACCTCGCTCGTGCCCTCGTAGATCTGGCACACGCGCACGTCGCGGTAGATGCGCTCCACGGGGAAGTCGCTCACGTAGCCGTACCCGCCGTGCACCTGGATGGCGTCGGAGCACACGCGCTCGGCCATCTCGCTGGCGAAGAGCTTGGCCATGGCGGCCTCCTTCAGGCAGGGGCGGCCGGCGTCCTTCAGCGCCGCGGCGTGGTGGATCATCTGCCGTGCACACTCGATCTGCGTGGCCATGTCGGCCAGCTTGAACTGCACCGCCTGGTGCTGGAAGATGGGCTGGCCGAAGCTCGTGCGGTCCTTGCTGTAGGCCAGCGCCGCCTCGAAGGCCGCGCGCGCCATGCCCACGGCCTGGCTGGCGATGCCGATGCGGCCGCCCTCCAGCCCGCTGAGCGCGATCTTCAGGCCCTGGCCCTCCTCGCCCAGCCGGTTGGCCGCCGGGATGCGGCAGTTCTCGAAGCGGATCTGCGCCGTGTCGCTGGCGTGCTGGCCCATCTTGTCCTCGAGCCGCGCCACCACGTAGCCCGGCGTGGCCGTGGGCACCAGGAAGGCGCTGATGCCCTTCTTGCCGGCGGCCTTGTCGGTGACGGCCATGACGATGGCGAGGTCGCCGTGCTTGCCGCTGGTGATGAACTGCTTGACGCCGTCGAGCACGTACTCGTCGCCCTGATCGCCACGGACACGCCGTGCCGTCGTGCGCAGGCCGCCGGCCTCGGAGCCCACGTGCGGCTCGGTCAGGCAGAAGGCGCCCAGCATCTCGCCGCGCGCCAGCGGCACCAGGAAGCGCTGCTGCTGCTCGGCGTTGCCGAAGGCCAGCAGGATGGAGCACACGGGGCAGTTGTTGACGCTGACGAGGGTGCTGGTGGCGCCGCAGCCGGCGGCGATCTCCTCCAGGATGACCGCCAGCGCCAGGTAGTCCAGACCCGCGCCGCCGAGCTCGGCCGGCACGGCCACGCCGTAGCAGCCGAGTTCGGCCAGGCTGCGCAGGGCGTCCCCAGGGAAGGTGTGGCCGCGGTCCCAGGCCGCGGCGTGCGGCGCGACCTCGGCCTGCACGAAGGCGCGCACGGCGTCCTGCACGGCGAGGTGGTCTTCGGAGAGCAGCATGTCGGTGTCACCAGGCCAGCGGCTGGCCGTCGTGGTTGAGGAAGCCGCCGTGCTCGGCGGAGGTGAGTGCCGCCAGGGTGCGGCGCATCGTGGCCACGCTTTCGGCCACGTCCAGGTCGGCCCCTTCGCCGCCCATGTCGGTGCGCACCCAGCCCGGGTGCAGCGCCACGCACAGCGCGCGGCCGGCCAGCGCCAGCGAGGCGTCCTTCAGCACCGAGTTCAGCGCCGCCTTGCTGGCCCGGTACAGCCAGCCCGAGGGGTTGGCGCGCAGGCCCATCGAGCCCATGCGCGACGAGATCACCGCCAGCCGCGCGCCGGGCGCCAGCGCCTCGGCCAGCAGCGGCAGCACGCGCATCGCGCCCAGCACGTTGGTGTGCATCACGGCGTCGAACTCGGCCTGGCTCGGCGCCTGCAGACCGCTGCTGCGCGGGCCATAGACGCCGGCGTTGAGCACCGCCACGTCGAAGACCTCGCCGTCGATGGGCCAGGCCAGCGCGCTGGCGCCGGCGGCCGTGGCCACGTCCACGCGCAGCGCCCGCGCGCCCAGGGCGGTGATGCGCGCCAGGCCCTCGTCGCTGCGCGCGGTGGCCGTCACGTGCGCGCCGGCGGAGCGGTACTGGCGCACGAACTCCAGGCCGATGCCGCGTGAGGCGCCGACGATCAGGATGCGGCTGCTCACGAAACGAGCCTCCTCGTTCGCTGGCAGTGGGGGTGGTGGGTGTGCTTCACGGCATCGGGTCGGCAGAGCGCCCTTGCGATTGTGCCGACCCGCCGTCACCGGCCTTGGCGACGGCCTCCGGCAGCCAGCGCCGCAGCGTGGCCTGCAGCGCCGCCAGCGTGTAGGGCTTCCCGAGGAAGCCGTCCATGCCGGCGGCCAGGCAGCGCTCGGGGTCACCGGCCGCAAGTTGGCGGTGAGCGCCACGATCGGCAGAGGGGCGCGGCGCGCGTCTGGCAGCACGAGGTCGAAGGCGCCCTCGCGCACTCGCTCGACACCCTCGCACCCGTCGTTGGCGACCGCGGCCTCCAGCCCGAGCCGGTGCAACATGGCGCCGCTTACCATCTGGTTGATGGGGTTGTCCTCCACCAGCAGCAAGCGGCCGGCAAGCCGCGGCGCGGACACGGCCTCGACCACTGCGGGCTCGTCGGGACACGCGGATGCGGTCCAACTGAGGCTTCAGCGCCCAGCGCGCGTCGAGGTCGTGGCGCAGCCCGAACGTCGTGGTGCCCTGCGCCAAGCGGAAGGCATTGACGGCGCCGACGGCGGCGTCGGCCACGCCCTGTGCCTGCGACGCCACCGCCGGCCCGAGCAAGGGCGCCAGCGCCCCCGCCGAGTCCGG
Source organism: Rubrivivax sp. (assembly GCA_044371895.1). Taxonomy (GTDB): domain Bacteria; phylum Pseudomonadota; class Gammaproteobacteria; order Burkholderiales; family Burkholderiaceae_C; genus Rubrivivax. Next base: position 6,523 of record JBILSW010000081.1, on the reverse strand, counting down.
GACGGTCACGGCGGGGTTGATGGCCTCGACGCGGCTGGCCAGGGCATACACCGTCAGTGCGCCGAAGCGCCGCCCGATGCTGGCATACGCCGAGCGGTGGGCGACGGTGGGCTGGCCCGTCACGCGCGTGAACTCGCCGCTGACCAGCCGGGGCCCGCGTTCCAGCCGCGCGCCCAACGCCAGGTAGGTCAGGCTCACGCCGCTGAGCGCCAGGCGCGAGCGCAGCGAGGCCGCCTGCTCGGCCACGCTGGGCACCGGCAGCGCGGCCAGCGGGGCGAGAGCGTCCAGCAGCGGGCGCAGGCGGTCGATGTCCTGTTCCAAGCGGGTGCGCACGGCACTGGCCCGCAGCAGCAGGCCGTCGGCCTCGCGCGAGACGGTGGCGCCGTACGAAGGACTGAGATCCAGCCGCGCCGAGGCGTCGGCGAAGGCGGCGGCTCGGCCCGCAAAGACCTTGGCGCGCCAGTGCGCGCCGTCGACGTTCCAGCCGCGGGCAAGGTCGGCGCCGTCCAGCGAACGCGGCAGCTGGGCGTGGAAGTCCACAGGGGGCCGCACGAACGGGTAGGCGATGCCGACGTGGCGGTGATCGGACAGCAGGAAGGCGTCGAAGTTGACACGGCCGGCCTGCAGCTTCCACTCGGGGTCGGGGCGCCAGGTCAGGAAGGCCCATTCGATGGTGTCGGCATCCAGCGCGGCAGGGCCGCGGCGCGCCGCCACCACCTGCGCCAGCAGTTCCAGCGTGCGCGTGGGGGCATTGTTCAGCTGCAGGCCGAGCCGGGTGTCGAGGTCGGCGCGCGTGCCCGCGCGGTTGTCGGCCTGCGCAGCGCCGCGCTTGTAGGCCCAGCCGGCGGGAGCGTCCACGTGCGCCAGCCCGATGCTGCCGAAGCCGCTGACCCGCAGACCACCGGACCAGGCGTCGGCTTCCTGCGCCTGGGATACGCCCGCGCACAGGGCAAGCACCACGGCGGCCACTGTACGCCGGACGCGACAGGCGCTTTGCGGGTATCGGTTCATCGCGGGGGCTTGCGGGTCGACAGGGTGGTCGTCACCCCCGCCGAGGGCCCGGTGCAGGGAGCGGCCGGGCATGGCCTCGGCTGCGGGGGCGAAGGTAGGCGGATCGGGCCACACGCGACGGCCCTGGCAGTGCCGGGACCGTGACTTCCTCGGCGCCCGCGCGGGCGCCACGGCCGCGGGTCGCACGGCCGCAGCGCTCAGGCCGGCGCAGCGCGCTCGCGCAGCACGCGCAGCGCCAGCGCCAGGAACACCACGCCGCCAGCGGCCTCGAGCAGCCGCCGGGCCGGCCCCGGCGCCTGCAGGCGCGACAGGCGCGCGGCCAGCATCACCAGCGACGCCAGGAACAGCCCGCCCTGCACCAAGAACCACGCGCCCAGCAGCAGGAAAGACACCGTCTTGGCGGGCGAGCCGGCCGGCACGAAGGGCGGCAGGAAGGCCAGGAAGAACAGCGCCACCTTGGGGTTGAGCACGTTGGTCAGCAGCCCGGCGCGGAAGTCGGCCCAGGGGCTGCGCGCGGGCACCGCCACGGCCGGAGCGGCGGCGCCGCCGCGCCAGGCGCTGCGCAGCATCTGCAGGCCCAGCCACGCCAGGTAGGACGCGCCGGCCCACTGGAGCGCGACGAAGGCCGGCGGGTGCAACGCCAGCAGCGCCGCCAGGCCGAAGGCCGCGGCGAGGGCGTGCACCACACAGCCCGCCGTGATGCCCGCGGCCGCCGCGAAGCCCGCGCGCGCGCCGCCCTGCAGCGTGCGGCTCACCGTGAGCACGAAGTCCACGCCGGGCGTGGCGTTGAGCAGCGCCACCGCGGTGGCGAACACCGCCAGCTCGGCCGGGCCGGGCAGCAGGCCCTGCCCGGGCATCAGAGTATCTCGAGGGCCATGGCCGTGGCCTCGCCGCCGCCGATGCACAGCGCCGCCACGCCGCGCTTGAGCCCGCGCTTCCTCAGCGCGCCCAGCAGCGTGACGACGATGCGCGCGCCGGAAGCGCCGATGGGGTGGCCCAGGGCGCAGGCGCCGCCGTGCACGTTGACGATCTCGTGCGGCAGCTTGAACTCCGCCATCGCCGCCATCGTCACGGCCGCGAAGGCCTCGTTGACCTCCCAGAGGTCCACGCTGCCGGCGGGCCAGCCGGCCTTCTTCAGCGCCTTGTCGATGGCGCCGGCCGGCGCGGTGCTGAACCACTCCGGCGCCTGCGCGTGCACGGCGTGGCTCACGATGCGCGCCAGCGGCTGCAGGCCCATCTGCCGCGCCGTGCTCTCTCGCACCATCAGCAGCGCCGCGGCGCCGTCGCTGATGCTGCTGGCGTTGGCCGCGGTGATCGTGCCGTCCTTCTTGAACGCGGGTTTCAGCGTGGGGATCTTGTCGAGCCTGGCCTTGAAGGGCTGCTCGTCGTGCTTGACGATCGTCTCGCCGCCCTTCGCTGGCAGGGCCACCGGCGCGATCTCCCAGTCGAAGCTGCCGTCCTCGTTGGCCGCCTTGGCGCGCGTGGTGCTGGCAATCGCGTAGGCGTCCTGCGCCTCGCGCGTGAAGCCGTACTTCGCGGCGCAGCTCTCGGCGAAAACGCCCATGGCCTTGCCGCGCTCGTAGGCGTCCTCCAGGCCGTCCATGGCCATGTGGTCGAACAGCTGGGCGGCCCCGTACTTCACGCCCTTGCGCGCGAACAGCAGGTGCGGCGCGTTGGTCATGCTCTCCATGCCGCCGGCCACCACCACGCTGGCGCTGCCGGCGGCCAGCATGTCGTGCGCGAACATCATCGCGCGCATGCCGCTGCCGCACATCTTGCTCAGCGTCACCGCGCCGGCACTCTGCGGCAGCCCGGCCCTCAGCGCCACCTGGCGCGCCGGTGCCTGGCCCTGGCCGGCCATCAGGCAGTTGCCCAGCAGCACCTCGTCGACCGCGTCGCCGGGCACTCCGGCGCGCTCGACCGCGGCCTTGACGGCCACGGCGCCCAGTTCCCAGGCAGCAAGGCTGGCGAAATCACCCAGCAGGCCGCCGATGGGCGTGCGTGCGGCGGAAACGATGACGATGGGGTCGGTGGCCATGGGGGGCTCCTCGGCGAAGGTGGAACGGTGGGTTCAGGCGGTGGCACGGCTGGAGAACCGCTTGCCCGCCTCGTAGGGAAAGACGTCGTGCACGTGCCCGGCCAGGATGCGCTCCTTGCAGCCCTGCCAGAACGCGGCGTCGAGCAGGTCGGCGTGGTGGGCCATGAAGATCTCGCGCACCTGCGGGTTGCCCAGCAGGAAGGGGCCGAAGGTCTCGGGGAAGACATCGCCCTTGTTGACGGCGTACCAGACCTCGCCCGACATCTCGTCCTCCTCGTGGCGCGGCGCTGGCACGCGGCGGAAGTTGCAGTCGGTGAGGTACTCGATCTCGTCGTAGTCGTAGAACACCACCTTGCCGTGGCGCGTGACGCCGAAGTTCTTCCAGAGCATGTCGCCGGGGAAGATGTTCGCGGCCACCAGATCCTTGATGGCGTTGCCGTACTCCACCACCGCGTGCGCCAGCTGCTCGGGGCCGGCCTCCTGCAGATAGATGTTCAGCGGGATCATGCGGCGCTCGATGTACACGTGCTTCAGGATCAGCTCGGTCTGGCCGTCGCCGTCGCGGTCGGAGATTTCGAGCACGCTGGGGCAGAACTTCCTCAGCTCGGCCACCAGCTCGTCCTCGAAGCGCGCCAGCGGGAAGGCCACGTTGCTGAATTCCAGCGTGTCGGCCATGCGGCCGACGCGGTCGTGCTGCTTCACCAGCAGGTACTTGCTCTTGATGAGCTCGCGCGTGGTGTCCTTCTGCGGCGGGTAGTAGTCCTTGATGACCTTGAACACGTACGGGAACGAGGGCAGGTCGAACACCATCATCACCATGCCCTTGATGCCCGGCGCGATGCGGAACTTGTCGGAGCTGTGTCGCTGGTGCGCCATGAAGTCCCGGTAGAACAGGTTCTTGCCGTGCTTCTGCAGGCCCAGCGCGTTGTACAACTCGTGGCGCGGCTTGCGCGGCATCATCGAGCGCAGGAACTGCACCGTGGCGCTGGGCACCTCCATGTCGACCATGAAGTAGGCGCGCGCGTAGCTGAAGATCATCAGCAGGTCGTCCTCGCCGAACAGGGCCGCGTCGATGACGAGGCGGCCGTCGGCGCCGTCAGCCGCCTTGTGCAGGATCGGCAGCGCCAGCGGCGTCTCGTGGAAGCCGTTGATCACCTTGCCCACCAGGTAGGCGCCCTTGTTCCGGTAGAACAGGCTGGACAGCACCTGGATCTGGAAGTTGGCGCGCGGCCGGAAGCCGCCGAGCTCGCTGAGCATGGCCTGCACGACGTGGTCGACGTCGCGGTCGAGGTCCTCGAACGCGCGCTCGAGCTGGAAGTTCGTGACGATGCGCTTCCAGGTCTCGTGCAGCGTCTCGCGAGTGGGGTAGTAGGCGCGGTAGGTGGGCAGCGATCCCGGCGCGTCGTCTTCGATGTACTCGGTGCTGACGGCTGGGCGCACGAAGATGAAGTCGTTGTGGAAGTAGCTGCGGTGCAGCAGCTTGGCCGTGACGGAGTTGAAGAAGGTCTCGGCCAGCTCGGGCTGGCGGTGGTCGACCAGCAGGCCGATGTAGTGCAGCTTGGCCTGCTGCCAGGTGTCCATGCCGACCTCGTCGACCGCGAGCTCGCCGCGCAGCCGCTGCACCGCCTCGTCGACGCGCTGGTCGTAGAAGGCGATGCGCTCGGCCTGCGCGCGCTGCTGGCCGTGCCAGTCGGCCTGCTCGAAGCGGCCCTTGGCCGCGGCGCTGGTGGCGCGGAACAGGCGGTAGTGGCGGTCGAAGCCGTCGACCAAGGCCTGGGCGATGTCGAAGGCGCGGCGGTCGGTCAGCTGGTGCGGGAACATGGAGCGTGCATCCTGGCGGCGCCGGCTTTCACGGGGCCGACAGCGGGTGGCCACCGGGCGGCTGCGGCGGGTCCAGCGCCGTCTCGGCCACCGGCGGCAGCGGCGGCACCGGCAGGGTGCCGGCGGCCGCGGCGGCGGCGTGACGCGCCCGCAGCGCCGCCAGCGCCGCGGCATAGACGGGCTCGGCCTCGGCGGCGCTGCGCACCGTCATCGCCAGGTCCTGCAGCAGGCCGTCGTGCAGCCCATATACCCAGCCGTGCACCACCACGCGCTGCCCGCGCGCCCAGGCGTCCTGCACCACGGTGGTCTCGCAGACGTTGAGCGCCTGCTCCAGCACGTTCAGCTCGCACAGCGCCCGCAGCCGCGCCTCGTCGCCGGGCAGCGCGGCGAGCAGCTCGCGGTGCTTGCCGCGCACGTCGGCCACATGGCGCAGCCAGTTGTCCACCAGGCCGGCGCGGCGGCCGTGCAGCACCGCGGCCACGCCGCCGCAGCCGTAGTGGCCCACCACCATCACGTGGCCGACGTGCAGCTGGTCCACCGCGTACTGCATCACCGACAGCGCGTTCAGGTCGCTGTGCACCACCACGTTGGCGACGTTGCGGTGCACGAACACGTCGCCCGGCAGCAGGCCCAGGATCTCGTTGGCCGGTACGCGGCTGTCGGCGCAGCCGATCCACAGGTACTGCGGCTCCTGCTGCGCCAGCAGGCTGGTGAAGAAGCCCGGCCGCTCGCGCTCTACGCCCTCGGCCCAGCGGCGGTTCTTCTCGAGCAGGTCGCGCAGACGGTAGGGCATCGCTCAGGCCTCGCGGTAGCAGGCCCACAGGTAACGGTCGACCAACCGAGCCCGCTTGTAGGCGCTGCGCGGCTGCACCGACTCCAGGCGCATGCCGGCCTTCTCGGCCACGCGCATCGAGCGCAGATTGCCGGCGTGGATGGGCGCGAAGATGCGGTGCACTGGCGGCAGCTGCCAGCAGCGGCCGATCAGCCAGCGCGCGGCCGCCGAGGCCACGCCCTGCCCCCACTGCGCAGGCGCCAGCCACCAACCCACCTCGACATTGCAGCGCTGGAAGCCGGTCTGCGGGTGCAGCCCGGCACCGCCCCAGGGCTCGTCGTCCAGGCAGATGGCCAGGGCCCGCGCGCCGCGATCACGGCCGACGTGCTGGCCCTCGTTCACCCACCACCGCGCGTCGGCCTCGGTGTAGGGCATCGGCCAGGTGTCGCTCATCCACGACCCGATCGCCGGGTCGTCGGCCAGGGCGGCCAGACGCGGAACGTCGGCCACGCGCCAAGGGCGAATCGTCCAGCCGGGCAGCCCCGGCAACGGTTGCGCAGGCAGCGGCTCGGCGGTGCTCACGACGTCTCCGCGAACAGCTCGCGCCCGATCAGCATGCGGCGGATCTCGCTGGTGCCGGCGCCGATCTCGTAGAGCTTGGCGTCGCGCCACAGGCGGCCCAGCGGGTACTCGTTGATGTAGCCGTTGCCGCCGAAGATCTGGATGCCCTCGCCGGCCATCCAGGTGGCCTTCTCGGCGCACCACAGGATGACGCTGGCGCAGTCCTTGCGCACCTGGCGCACGTGCTCGGCGCCGAGGCTGTCGAGGTTCTTGCCCACCGTGTAGCAGAACGCGCGCGCGGCCTGCAGCGCGGTGTACAT
>JBILSW010000488.1:0-3092 GCA_044371895.1 Rubrivivax sp. | reverse complement strand
CAATGAGGCGGCCCTGTTCGCCGCGCGTCGCAACGGCCGCGTGGTGGAGATGGTCGACTTCGAGAAGGCCAAGGACAAGATCATGATGGGCCCCGAGCGGAAGTCCATGGTCATGCCCGAGGAGGAGCGCAAGAACACGGCCTACCACGAGGCCGGCCACGCGCTGGTGGCGCGCCTGATGCCCAAGACCGACCCCGTGCACAAGGTCACCGTCATCCCGCGCGGTCGCGCTTTGGGCGTGACCATGCAACTGCCCGAGGGCGACCGCTACAGCATGGACAAGGAGCGCATGCTCAGCACCATCAGCGTGCTGTTCGGCGGCCGTATCGCCGAGGAGGTGTTCATGAACCAGATGACCACCGGCGCCAGCAACGACTTCGAGCGCGCCACCTCCATCGCGCGCGACATGGTTATGCGCTACGGCATGACCGACGAGCTGGGCCCGATGGTCTACGCCGAGAATGAGGGTGAGGTCTTCCTCGGCCGCAGCGTCACCAAGACGACCAACATGTCCGAGGCGACCATGCATAAGGTCGACCGCGAGGTGCGCCGCATCATCGACGACCAGTACTCCATCGCGCGCCGCCTGATCGAGGACAACAAGGACAAGATGCACTCGATGGCACAGGCCCTCCTGGAGTGGGAGACCATCGACGCCGACCAGATCGACGACATCATGGCCGGCAAGCCCCCGCGTGCGCCAAAGGACTGGTCGCCCTCGTCGAACAAGCCCAGCGGCCCGACGCCGCCCGTCAACGCCGACGGCGCGCCGGCTGCGGCCTGAGCCGCGCCATGTTCGTGGCAGACGGGGCCGAGGGCCCCGTTTCTCATGGCACTGCGCAGGTCTGGCGGGCCGGGCGATTCACCATCGACCTGGCCGAACCGCGCGTGATGGGGATCGTCAACGTCACGCCCGACTCGTTTTCCGACGGCGGCCGCTACTTCGAGGCCGACGCGGCGCGCCGGCACTGCGACGCGCTGCTGGAACAGGGCGCGCACATCCTGGACATCGGCGGCGAGTCCACGCGTCCCGGCGCTCTGGCGCCGTGTCCGGAAGAGGAGTGCGCGCGGGTGCTGCCGGTTCTTCGCCACGCGGTGACGCTGGGCGTGCCGGTCTCGGTGGACACCAGCGAGCCGCGCGTGATGCAGGCCGCGCTGGAGGCCGGTGCCGACATCGTCAACGACGTCCGCAGCCTGCGCCGCCCCGGGGCGCTGGCCCTGCTGGCCGCCCACGCGGGGGCCGGCCTGTGCCTGATGCACATGCGCGGCGAGCCAGGCGGCATGGATGCGCAGACCGACTACGCCGACGTGGTGGCGGCGGTGCGCGACTGGCTGGCAGCACGGCTGGCCGAGGTGGTGGCCGCGGGCGTGGCGCCGCGGCGCGTGGTGCTGGACCCAGGGATCGGATTCGCCAAGACGCGCGAACAGGACCTCGAACTGCTGCGCCGGCAGGCCGAGCTGCTGGCCGTGGGGCGGCCGCTGCTGGCCGGGTGGTCGCGCAAGCGCACGGTCGGCATGGTCACCGGCCGGCCCGTGGGCGAGCGGCAGGCCGGCAGCATGGCCGCGGCCCTGCTGGCCGTGCAGCAGGGCGCACGGATCGTGCGCGTGCACGACGTGGCCGCGACGGTGGATGCGCTGCGCGTGTGGCAGGCTGTCCAACCGCCGCGGGCGGGGGGCGGCAATCTTCACGCCCCTCCAACCGCTGGGGGAGCGGCCCCGCCGGGGCCCGCCACACAATCCGTGCCCACAGAGGAGGACCCCGCCCGATGAATCGCAGACACTTCGGCACCGACGGCATCCGCGGCACCGTGGGCATCGATCCCATCACGCCCGACTTCGTGCTGCGCCTGGGACACGCTGTGGGACAGGTGCTGCGCCGGACGACGGCGCGCCCCACGGTGCTGATCGGCAAGGACACGCGCATCTCGGGCTACATGCTCGAGTCGGCCCTGGAGGCCGGGTTCGCGTCGGCCGGGGTGGACGTGCTGCTCACCGGCCCGCTGCCCACGCCCGGCGTGGCCTACCTGACGCGCGCGCAGCGCCTGAACCTGGGCGTGGTCATCAGCGCCTCGCACAATGCCTTCCCGGACAACGGCATCAAGTTCTTCTCGGCCCGAGGCGAGAAGTTGCCCGACGAGTGGGAGCTGGCCGTCGAGGCCGCGCTCGAGCAGCCGCCTCGTTGGGTGGCATCGGCTGATCTGGGCCGGGCGCGGCGCCTCGAGGACGCCGGAGGCCGCTACATCGAGTTCTGCAAGAGCACGGTGCCGCACTCGTTGTCGCTGCGCGGCATGAAGCTGGTGATCGATGCCGCCCACGGCGCCGCTTATCACGTGGCGCCGGCGGTGTTCCACGAACTGGGCGCCTCGATCGTGAAGATCGGCTGCAGCCCCGACGGCGTGAACATCAACGAGGGCGTCGGTGCCACGGCACCGGCGTCGCTGGTGGCGGCGGTGGCCGAGCACCGTGCCGACTACGGTATCGCGCTCGACGGCGACGCCGACCGGCTGCAGCTGGTCGATGCCCAAGGCCGCCTGTACAACGGCGACGAGTTGCTCTACGTGATGGCCATGGATCGCCTTGCGCAGAAGCACCCGGTGCCTGGCGTGGTGGGCACCCTGATGACCAACATGGCCGTCGAGCAGGCCTTGGCGCGCCAGGGTGTGGACATGGTGCGCGCCAAGGTTGGCGACCGCTACGTGCTGGAGGAACTGGTGGCGCGCGGCTGGCAGCTCGGCGGCGAGGGCTCGGGCCACCTGCTGGCGTTGGACCGCCACACCACCGGCGACGGCATCGTCAGCGCGCTGCAGATCCTGCAGGCCGTCAGGCGCCGCGGCCAGACCCTGGCCTCGCTGCTGGAGGGGGTGGCTCTGTTCCCGCAGACGCTGATCAATGTCCGGCTGCGCGAGGGCAGCGACTGGAAGAACAGCGCGGGCATGCGCGACGCCAGAGAGACCGTGGAGCGTGAACTCGGCGACGCCGGCCGCGTGCTCGTCCGCCCCTCGGGCACCGAGCCCGTGCTGCGCGTGATGGTCGAAGCGCGTGACGAGTCGCAAGGTCGCCGCTGCGCCGAGCGCATCGCGTCGGCCGCTGCG
>JBILSW010000183.1:0-5955 GCA_044371895.1 Rubrivivax sp. | reverse complement strand
CCGGCCCGTCGCTGCGGCTCAGCGCCGCGGCGGCATCAGCACCTTGTCGATGACGTGCACGACACCGTTGGTCGCGGCAACGTCGGCCCGCGTCACGACGGCGTCTTCCACCGTCACGAAGGTGCCGGCCTTCGATACGGCCACGTTCGCGCCCTGGACCGTCTTGACGTTGCCCGTCTTGACGTCGGCCGACGTCACCTTGCCCGGGATGACGTGGTAGCTCAGCACCGAAGCCAGCAGGGCCCTGTCCTTGGCCAGCTGCTCCATCGTGGCCGCCGGGACGGCCTTGAAGGCCTCGTCGGTGGGCGCGAACACGGTGAAGGGGCCGGCGCCGCGCAGCGTGTCGGCCAAGCCGGCGTCGTTCAGCAGCTTGGTCAGGGTCGACAGCTGCGGCGTGCGCGCCGCGGTGTCGGTGATGGTGGCCGGAGCAGGCGTGCTGGCGCAGCCGGCCAGGGCGACGGCGGCGGAGGCGGCCAGCAGGGCGAAGGCGCGCTTGGTCATGGTCATGAGGGTCTTCTCCGTGGAAGGGGCAGGTCACGGCGCCCAAGGCGGGTGCTTCGTGTGAGTCGGGACGCTATCGGGCGTTCATGACAGTTCCGTGAACGCGACACGTCTGTCGATGACGGTGCAACAGGCGGGGGATTTGTCACCCGTCTGTCACAGGGGCTGCCTATCGTCCCGAATCGTGTCATTGACAGACAGGACAGGAAACCCGACATGACCTCGATTGCCCTCACCCGCGCGCTGGCCGTTGCCGCGACGTCGACCCTGCTGGCCGTCAGCGCCTTCGCGCAGGACGTCACCGGCGCCGGCGCCACGTTCCCGGCGCCGCTGTATGCCAAGTGGGCCGACGCCTACAACAAGGCGACGGGGATCAAGATCAACTATCAGAGCGTGGGCTCCGGTGCCGGCATGCGCCAGATCCGCGGCAAGACGGTCGACTTCGGCGCCTCCGATGTGCCGCTGACCGATGCCGACCTGGCCAAGGATGGGCTGATCCAGTTCCCCACCGTCATCGGGGGCGTCGTGCCAGTGGTCAACGTGCGTGGCGTCGGCCCCGGCCAGTTGAGGCTGACCGGCCAGGTCCTGGGTGACATCTACCTGGGCAAGGTCACCAAGTGGAACGACCCGGCCATCAAGGCCCTGAACCCCAACCTGGCGCTGCCCGATGCGGCGATCGCGCCGGTGCGTCGCGCCGACGGCTCGGGCACGACCTTCATTTTCACCAACTACCTTTCGAAGGTGAACGCCGAGTGGAAGACAAAGGTCGGCGAAGCGGCGGCTGTCAACTGGCCCACCGGTGCCGGCGGCAAGGGCAACGAGGGCGTGGCGGCGTTCGTGCAACGCCTGCCCAACTCCATTGGTTACGTCGAGTACAGCTATGCGCGCACCAACAAGATGGCCCATGTGCAGCTGCGCAACCAGGCCGGCAACTTCGTGAATCCCGACGACAGCAGCTTCAAGGCGGCCGCGGCGGGCGCCGAGTGGGCGAAATCCTTCTACCAGATCCTCACCGAGCAGCCGGGCGCTGGTAGCTGGCCCATCACCGGCGCCACTTTCATCCTGATGCACGGCAGGCAGGACAAGCCGGCGCAGGGCTCGGCTTCGCTCAGGTTCTTCGAGTGGGCCTACAACAACGGCGACGCGATGGCCACCGAGCTCGAGTACGTGCCGCTGCCGGCCGCCGTGAAGGACCTGGTGCGCCGCGAGTGGAAAAAAATTCAGGATGGCGCCGGCAAGGCCATCGCCTTCAAGTGATGCACCGGGCGGCCTGACCCGGGCCGTCGCTACGACGCTGCAGCCGCAGACGCCCGCCGCTCCGGTGGGCGTCTGCGCGTGAGAGAACCGATGAACGAGGAGGAGCCGTGTCCGTGACCCTGCCGGCCCAGAACGTCCCGCCCGAGAAGGCCGCCGCGCAGCCGCTGTCCGGCGGCGCACCGCCCAGCCACACGCAGCGCTCTCCTTGGGCGGACAAGGTCTTCGCCTTCGCCGCGCAGTCGTCGGCCTGGATCACACTGGCGCTGCTGGCCGGGATCCTGGCTTCGCTCGTTTACGGCGCCTGGCCGGCGATCCGCGAGTACGGCATCGGCTTCCTGTTCAGCACTGACTGGGACCCCGTCGAGGACAAGTACGGCGGCCTCGTGATGATCTACGGCACGCTGATGTCGGCGGCCATCGCGCTGATCATCGCCGTCCCGGTGAGCTTCGGCATCGCGCTGTTCCTCACCGAGCTGGCTCCCAACTGGCTGCGCCGCCCGTTGGGCGTGGCCATCGAACTGCTGGCCGCCGTGCCCTCCATCGTCTACGGCATGTGGGGCCTGCTGGTGTTCGGCCCCATCCTGGCCACCTACGTGCAGCAGCCGCTGCAGTCGGCCTTCGGCGACGTGCCCTTCCTCGGCACCCTGTTTTCGGGGCCACCCGTCGGCATCGGACTGCTGTCGGCCGGCATCATCCTGGCGATCATGGTGATCCCGTTCATCGCCTCGGTGATGCGCGACGTGTTCGAGACCACTCCGCCGCTGCTGAAGGAGTCGGCCTACGGCCTGGGCTCCACCACCTGGGAGGTGGTCTCCAAGGTGGTGCTGCCGTACACCAAGACCGGCGTCGTGGGCGCCATCATGCTGGGCCTGGGCCGCGCTTTAGGCGAGACGATGGCGGTCACCTTCGTGATCGGAAACTTCAGCCAGGTGTCTTCGCTGTCGCTGTTCGAGGCTGCCAACAGCATCACCGCGGCCATCGCGAACGAGTTCGCCGAGGCCGACACCAAGCTGCACCAGCCGGCCCTGATGTACCTGGGCCTGGTGCTGTTCTTCATCACCTTCTGCGTGCTGGCGCTGTCGAAGCTGCTGCTGATGCGCATGAAGCGCGGCGAGGGGACCCGGACATGAGCCTCTTTGCACTCGACGCCGGCCGGCTCAAGCTGCACCGCCGGCGCAAGGCCGTCAACGCCGTGGCGCTGACGCTGTCGCTGGCGGCCATGGCCTTCGGCCTGTTCTGGCTGGCCTGGATCCTGTTCGAGACCATCCGGCTGGGCATCGGCGGCATGGCGCTGTCGGTGTTCACCGAAATGACGCCGCCGCCGCAGGCCGAAAGCGGCGGTCTGGCCAACGCCATCTACGGCTCGCTGGTGATGGTCCTGCTGGCCACGGCGCTAGGCACGCCCATCGGCATCCTTTGCGGCATTTACCTGGCCGAGTACGGCAAGCAGTCGTGGCTGGGCAGCGTCACCGGTTTCATCAACGACATCCTGTTGTCGGCGCCGTCGATCGTGATCGGCCTGTTCATCTACGCCGTGGTCGTGGCGCAGGTGAGGAGCTTCTCCGGCTGGGCCGGCATACTGGCCCTGGCGCTCATCGTGATCCCGGTGGTGGTGCGCACCACCGAGAACATGCTGAGCCTGATCCCGAACGCGCTGCGCGAGGCCGCCTACGCGCTGGGCTCACCGAAGTGGAAGGTGATCTCGTCGGTCACGCTGCGCGCGGCGCGGGCCGGCGTCATCACCGGCGTGCTGCTGGCGCTGGCGCGCATCGCCGGCGAGACGGCGCCGCTGCTGTTCACGGCGCTGAACAACCAGTTTTTCACCAGCGACCTCGGCGAACCGATGGCCAGCCTGCCGGTGACGATCTTCAAGTACGCGATGAGCCCCTACGAGAACTGGCGAGAGCTGGCCTGGGTGGGCGTGTTCCTCATCACCCTGGGCGTGCTGGGCTTGAACATCCTGGCCCGCGTCCTGTTCCGCAAGAAGCACTGAACGAGGCACTCCGATGGACACCAAGGTCGACGCCGCCGCCGGCGAGAAGATCAAGATCCGGGTCAAGGACCTGAACTTCTACTACGGCAAGTTCCTCGCGCTGAAGAGCATCAACCTCGAGATCCCCGAGCGCAAGGTCACGGCCTTCATCGGCCCCTCGGGCTGCGGCAAGAGCACGCTGCTGCGCGTCTTCAACCGCATGTTCGAGCTCTACCCGGAGCAGCGTGCCGAGGGTGCGGTGCTGCTCGACGGACAAGACATCCTGACCACCAAGACCGATGTCTCGCTGATCCGCGCCAAGATCGGCATGGTGTTCCAGAAGCCGACACCGTTCCCGATGTCGATCTACGACAACATCGCCTTCGGTGTTCGCCTGTTCGAGACGCTGCCGCGCGTGGAGATGGACGAGCGCGTGGAATGGGCGCTGAAGAAGGCCGCGCTGTGGAACGAGGTCAAGGACAAGCTGCAGCAAAGCGGTTCCAGCCTCTCCGGTGGCCAGCAGCAGCGCCTGTGCATCGCGCGCGGGATCGCCATCAAGCCCGAGGTGCTGCTGCTCGACGAGCCCTGCTCGGCGCTCGACCCCATCTCCACCGGCAAGATCGAAGAGCTGATCCACGAGCTCAAGGCCGACTACACCGTGATGATCGTCACGCACAACATGCAGCAGGCGGCGCGTTGCAGCGACTACACCGCCTACATGTACCTGGGTGACCTCGTCGAATTCGGCCCGACCAGCGAACTGTTCATGAAGCCGAAGAAGAAGGACACCGAGGACTACATTACGGGCCGGTTCGGCTGATCCGACCGCCCGCCCCGCCCCCGCCGCAGAGGAAGTACCGATGTCCGACAAGCACATGTCCACCCAGTTCGATGCCGAGCTTTCGGGCATCTCCGGCCGGGTCCTCGAGATGGGGGGCCTGGTGGAGGCCCAGGTCGTGCAGGCCGTGAAGGCGCTGACCGAGTTCAACGGCGAGCTCGCCGACGCGGTGCTGGCGCAGGAGGACCGCGTGAACCAGATGGAGGTCGCGATCGACCGCGAGCTGTCGGCCATCATCGCGCGCCGCCAGCCCACGGCACGCGACCTGCGCCTGCTGATCGCCGTCAGCAAGTCCATCGCCAACCTCGAGCGCGTGGGCGACGAGGCCGCGCGCATCGCGCGCACGGTGCAGCGGCTCATCAACACCGGCGTCTCGACTCGGCTTCGCCTGCCGGTGTCGGACCTGGGCTTCGAGGCCGAGCTGGCCATCGCGCAGCTGCGCAAGGCCCTCGATGCCTTCGCGCGCCTGGACACCGCGCGCGCGCTGGAGGTGCTCAAGCAGGACGACCAGATCGACCAGGAGTTCGACGGCCTGATGCGCAAACTGATCACCTACATGATGGAAGACCCGCGCACGATCTCGTCGAGCATCGACCTTGTCTTCGTGGCCAAGGCCATCGAGCGGGTGGGCGACCACGGCAAGAACCTCGCCGAGGCCATCATCTACGTCGTCAAGGGCACCGACGTCCGCCACAGCTCGCTGGAAGACGTCGAGAACGTGGTGCGCTGAGCGCGGCGCACGCCGCCGGACGCCTGCCAACGATGGGCCGCGTGCTGGTCGTCGAGGACGAACCCGCGATCGCCGAGCTGATCGCGCTGAACCTGCGCCACCAGGGCTTCGAGGTGGTGGTGGCGGCCGATGCAGACGGGGCGCAGGCGCAGGTCGATCGCGTTCTGCCCGACCTCGTCGTCCTCGACTGGATGCTGCCGGGTGCCAGCGGCGTGCAGCTGGCACGGCGCTGGCGGGCCGATCCACGCACCCGCGAGGTGCCCTTGATCATGCTCACTGCCCGGGCAGCCGAGGCCGACACCATCGCCGGGCTCGATGCCGGCGCCGATGACTACCTGACCAAGCCGTTCTCGCCGGGCGAGCTGCAGGCGCGCATCCGTGCCGTGCTGCGCCGCCGGGCGCCCTCGGCGCTCGACCTGCCGGTCGAGGTGGGCGCGTTGCGGCTCGACCCGGGATCGCGCCGCGTGTCTCACGGCAGCGGCGGCGCGCGCGTCGAGCTCAAGGTCGGCCCCACCGAGTTCCGGCTGCTGCACGTGCTGATGAGCCACCCCGAGCGCGTTCACACGCGATCCCAGTTGCTCAACCGGGTGTGGGGCGACCACGT
Organism: Rubrivivax sp.; assembly: GCA_044371895.1. GTDB lineage: Bacteria > Pseudomonadota > Gammaproteobacteria > Burkholderiales > Burkholderiaceae_C > Rubrivivax. Next base: position 53 of record JBILSW010000183.1, on the reverse strand, counting down.
CTTCATCGAGGAACGCACGGTCGACGTGCACGTCAAGCGGCTGCGCGAGGCGC
>JBILSW010000555.1:0-2637 GCA_044371895.1 Rubrivivax sp. | reverse complement strand
CGCATCGAGATCGGTGGTGCCGCGGTCCATGTAGATGCGGTGCCCGCCCGGCGGTGGCAGCCGGCGGCGCAGGTAGGCCAGCGCGGCGGCCGGGATCTCGGCATTGCGCTCGAAGCCGCCGATCCAGTGCGTGGAAAGACACCCCGCGCCGCCGAACACCTGCGGGTGCTCGCACAGCGCGTACAGCGAGATCAGCCCGCCCATGCTGCTGCCGGCCACGGCGGCGTGCTCGTGGCCAGGGCGCGTGCGGTAGCGCGCGTCGATGGCAGGCTTGAGTTCGCCGACGAGGAAGCGCAGGTAGGCGTCGGCCATGGGCGGCCGGCTGGCGAAGCCGCGCGCCATCAGCACCTGCCGCGCCGGGCCCTCGGGCACGTGCTCGATGAAGCCCTGCGGGAAGTACTCGGCGAAGCGCGACTCGCCGGTATTCCACACGCCGACGACGATGGTGTCGCGCAGCATGCCGGCGTCGATGAGCCGCTGCACCGTGGGCGCGACCTCCCAGGACTGCTTGTTCCACGAGTTTCGGGCGTCGAACAGCATCTGGCCGTCGTGCATGTACAGCACGGCGTGCAGCCGCGTGCCGTCGTAGCCTTGCGGCAGCCACACGTCCACGGGGCGCGGAGCCACGTGGCGCGAGGCCAGCGCCGGCAGCCGCTCGACGCGGCCCGCGGGCACTTGCGGCGGCGGCGGCGGGGGCGCCGACGCGGGCGTGGCGCAGCCCGCGGCCAGGCCCAGGGCGGGCAGCGTGCCGGCGGCCAGCAGGCGGCGGCGCACGGGGTCGTCGGGGGTCATGGTCGGGTCTCCTCGGGCGTGTCGGGCGTGGCGCGGCGGGCGTGGCGGGCTCGTCAGGCGCGCCAGATCACTGGATTCTTTCGGGTGTCGATCGGCTCGCCCTCGCGGGCGCCGGGGCACCACTGGTCGGCATCGTTGCGCTGCGCGGGGCTCAGCGACCGGGCCATGCGCATCGCGGCATCCATGTAGATCACGGTCATCACCGAGCGCGGCCGGTCCGAGCGGTTGGGGCCGGCCTTGTGGAAGGTCCAGCCGAGGTGGAAGCTCACCTCGCCCAGCTCGAAGGGCCCGACCTCGAAGGCGTAGCCGCGCCGCGCCAGGTGCTCGCCGATCACGGCCTCGCTCTCGTCGCCGATGGACAGCTCGCGCCCGACCGCCTCGCGCTGGCTGCCCGGCCAGAAACCCAGCGGGCCCATCTCGTCGGGCACCGGCTGCAGCGGGATCCAGGCCGTCACGGTGCGGTCGCTGGCCAGCGGCCAGTAGAACTGGTCGGCGTGCGCGGGCGTGAGGCCGCCGCCGGGCTCCTTGTACAGCGACTGGTCGTGGTACAGGCGCACGCCGTCCACCTCGAGCAGCTGCGCGGCGACGTGCGCCAGCCGCCGGCCCATGACGAAGCGTGCCACCAGCGGGCTCTGCTCCCACAGGTTCATCACCTGCAGGAAGGCGCGGTCGTAGGTGCCGCGCTCGTGCAGCGGCCGCTGCTCGGTGTTGAGCTCGAGGGTCAGCCGCGTGATCTCGCGGCCGAAGTGCGCCAGCGTCTCGGGCCCCAGCACCTGCTTGAGCTTGATGAAGCCGTCGCGGCGGAACCGCGCGATCTGTTCCGGGGCCAGGGGGCAGGGGGCGTCGAGGTCGGTCATGGCTGGCGGGGCTGCAGTGCGGCGGCCTCGGGCCGCAGGTAGGGGCGGGCGAGGTCCTCCAGCCCGCGCCCGGCGTGGGCGTCGTGGCCGCAGACCATCTCGATGTCGCGGTAGTCGTGCGGCGCGAAGCGCGAGCCGCCGAAGGCCCACGGCAGCTCGGCGCGCGCCGACATCACGTGGTTTACCAGCGCACGCCGGAAGCCGCCCGGGTGCCGGTTGTCCAGGCTGCGGTGCAGCGTGTAGCCGTTGAAGAACACCACCGATCCGGCCGTCACCTCGGCGGCCACGCCGCCTTCGCGCGGCCAGCGCGCGCATTCCCAGCCAAAGGACTCGGGCGCGCCGTCGAAGCGCGAGTCGCTGCACGGGCGACTGGGCCAGAGCCGGCGCTCGCGGTGGCTGCCCGGCTGCACCCACAGGCAGCCGTTGGCCACGGTGGCGTCGTCCAGCGCGATCCACACCCCCGTCAGCGAGGCGTCGGGCGTGGGGATGAAGGTCTCGTCCTGGTGCCAGGCCTGGCCGGGCTTGCCGGCGTTCTTGACGAACAGCATCGACTGCATGCACTTCACGTCCTCGCCGACGATCTCGCGCAGCACCGCCACGATGGGCGCGTGCCTCAGCATCGCGCGCATCGGCGCCGAGACCTTGTGCGGGAAGTGGATGGCCAGCACGTCCTTCAGCGCCGATTCGTCGTCGCGTCGTCGCGCCCTGCCGGCCTGGACGTTGCCCGCGATGGCGCCGCGGCGGCCGCAGGCGATGGCCACCGCCTCCTCGCGCAGCGCCGCCACGGTGGCGGGGTCGACGAGGTCGCGGCAGACCAGGTAGCCGTCGCGCTGGTAGTCGGCGAGCAGGCTCATCGGCCCGACTCGGACAAGGACTCGACCGGCAGCACGAAGGCGGCCCCGGGCGGCAGCCGCAGCCGCTCGCCGTCGAGCGCGGCGCCGTTTAGGGCCAGCGCGTCGCCGCTGGCGCGCGGCGCGCGGCCGAACTC
>JBILSW010000552.1:0-2646 GCA_044371895.1 Rubrivivax sp. | reverse complement strand
TGGCGCGAACTCGGCTTCGATCGCCTGGCCGCGGTGTTCCGCCGCGCCCGCCACAGCACGCCGGTGGAGCACGCACTGCGCGCGATGGTCTTGAACCGGCTGTGCGATCCGGACTCCAAGCTCGGCGCGCTGCGCTGGCTGCAGACGGTGCACCTGCCCGGCGTCGACGCGGCAGCTACCTCGATAGAACCGCTGGCGCGTCTGCTTTTGTCTTCGTCGGACAGTCTCTCTGTCGTAGCCGATCTCCCATGCGGAATGGAGGCCAGTAGAAACTGGCTCGCGCAGAGTTTCAGAATCCGCCTCCATCTCGGCAGTCCTGGTCCCCGCAGCATGTCTGACCGCCTCACCCGCGAAAACCTCTACGAACTCGTCTGGACCAAGCCCCGCACGCAGCTCGCCCGTGAGATGGGCGTCTCGGACGTGTGGATCGGCAAGCAGTGCCGTGCGCTCAACGTTCCCATGCCGCCCCGCGGCTACTGGGCCAACTTGGCTGCCGGCGCCAAGGCACGCGCGAAGTACCGCAAGCCGGCCCTCACGTACACGCTAGTCCAGCGCATCCAGGCTGAGCACGCCACGGCGCTGGACGCACTGCATGGTTTCGAGGCCACAGCCTTCGAGCAGCCGGTGCCGCAGATGCCGTCACTGCCCGAGTCCATCGACGAGGCCGTCGCCCGCTACGCAGACTTGGCCCGAGGCCTGCTGCCGGTCAAGCGCGGGAGCCTGCACCACCCCATCGTGCAGCGCCTCCTGGCCGAAGACGAGCGCCGCGCCGCCGAGGCGTCGGGCTACTCCTGGCACCAGCCGGTCTACCGCGGACCGGACGGCCCATACCTCTTGCGCTTGCACGACGACATCGCCTGGCACTGGACAGACTGCGGCTTCGACGTCTCGGCCAGCCGGGCTCACGACGTCGAGCTGTACGTGAGCTGCGGTGGGTACCACTGCCGATTCGAGGTTCGCCCCGCGCCGGAGATCAAGGAGCCCCCTCGTCGAGGCCGCGCGGCGAGCCCGGGCCAGTTCCAGCTCTGGTTCGATCGCGAGCGCGATCGGGCTTACCGGCGCGAGCCTGAAGTGCCGGCCCTCGTCTTCGACAAGACCGACAAAGCGATCGTCCTCAAGGCGACGTCCTTCCTGCTCGCCCGCTGGGAGAAGGCTTTCCGGGACGAGGTGAAGTGGCGCTTCGAGAACGCGGCCCAGGAACGCCAGCGAGCCATTCGGGCGGCAGACGAAGCAGCGCGGAAGGAACACGAACGAATCGAGGCGGAAGCAAAGGCGCTGCTTCACAAACGCCAGCGCCTGATGATGCAAGCGTCCGCCGGCCTGCGGCGTTCTGACGAGATCAGGGCGTTGGTGGCCGCCGTCGAGGCCCGTGCATCGGCGGGCGGCATCGACTCCGAGTTGGTGATGGCGTGGAAGCACTGGGTGCTCGAGCAGGCCGACCGCATGGACCTACGCGCTTGGCCTGCAACAGAGCTGGGGCAGTGGTTGGAGTCTTTCGACCTCGGGCGGTCCACCCAATCCTGAAAGCGGCGCCAAGCCGCGGTTGAGGCTGCTACAGCTCCAGTCGCACGCCACCGCCTGGCGCGGTGGGATAACGACAGGTGAAGCCGTACTGAGCCTGCCGCGCAGGGTGATTCCACGAGAGGTTCTGCTTCGTGGCGTAGTTGAACCAGATCGTCGGCGGGCTCCCCGCGCAGATGACGCGCGCGATCGCCTCGGCGTCGGGGTGCCCGAACTGCGCGTTGTTCGTGCTCACGACGTAGTGCTTCGCGCGCACGACCTTCAGCAGCTCGGTCGTCACGTTGGCCCGGCTGCCGTGGTGCGGCAGCTTGAAGACATCCACGTTCCACGGGAGCTTCACCTGGCGGCTGTCTGCCAGCGCGCGCAGCTCGTCCACCAGAAGATCCGGATGCGCGTCGGCCGCGAGCAGCACGGACTTCTTCTTGTACTCGACGAGCAGAGCGATGCTGGAGCCGTTGGGTAGCGCCTTGTCTATCGCAGTCTTGGAAACGGCGAGGTCTTCCAACGAAGGCCTGCTTCGCAGCAGAGGAACAGGTTCCGCAACCTCGCGCGTCTTGGCGCGCAGCTTCGCGAGTTCCTTGTCCCACTTCGCGAAGAGCGCCTTGAGCTTCTTGAGCGAGGGCGAGACGACCGTGACCTTGAGGCCTCGACGTGGATCGATGCGCGGGCACCGCTGCTCCGGCGACGAGCACAGCCACTGGCCGCCCATCGCCACGTTCCACGGCAGGTCGCGCGACGTCGCTCCCAAGAGTTCGGCAAGCCGCTGTCCCTCGGCCACGCCGCGGAGCCTGGGGCCGGCGAGGACGGGTGCGTTGAACCAGATGTCGCCGAACTCCAGATCGAGCGAAGCGTCGTTGAGCAGCAGTGCCGCGCCACCGATGTGATCGTGGTCGATGTGCGAGACCACGAAGGTGTCCACGACCCGTTTGCCCTGGGTGTTGGGCGCAAGCGATCGGAGGTGACGCTGCAGGGCGCCGTAGGTTTCGTCCGGGCCGGTGTCGACCAGCATGCGCCACGGGCGAGATGGCGTATGGCAAGTCAGCAGCAGGCAGTCCCCGAAGGATGCGGGCAGTACATCCAGCGACATGACGGGGGCAGCCATGCGGGCATCGTACGACCGCCCCG
>JBILSW010000551.1:0-2649 GCA_044371895.1 Rubrivivax sp. | reverse complement strand
GCAGCGCCGTGCCCACCGCGGGCGACGGCGCCTCCTCGACGACCTTCTGGCGGCGGCGCTGCGCGGTGCAGTCGCGCTCGCCGAGGTGGATGACGCGGCCGTGGCTGTCGGCGAAGACCTGCACCTCGATGTGGCGGCCGTGCTCCACCAGCCGCTCCAGCATCAGCGTGGCGTCGCCAAAGGCGCTGGCGGCCTCGCGGCGCGCGCCGGCCACGGCCTCGGGCCATTCGGCCCAGTCGCGCACCAGGCGCATGCCGCGGCCGCCGCCGCCGGCCACGGCCTTGACGAGCAGCGGCAGCCCCAGGCGCTGGCCTTCGGCGCGCAGCGTGGCATCGTCCTGCGCGTCGCCCAGGTAGCCCGGCGCGCAGGGCACGCCGGCGGCGAGCATCAGCCGCTTGGCCTCTGCCTTGCCGCCCATGGCCCGGATGGCGCCGGGCGGCGGGCCGATGAACACCAGCCCCGCATCGACGCAGGCCTCGGCGAAGTCGGCGCGCTCGGACAGGAAGCCGTAGCCCGGGTGCACCGCGTCGGCGCCGCTGGCGCGCGCGGCGGCGAGCAGCGCCTCGATGGACAGGTAGGACCCGGCGGCCGGCGCCGGGCCGATGCGCACCGCGGCGTCGGCCAGCCGCACGTGTGGCGCGCCGGCGTCGGCGTCGCTGCAAACGGCGACGGTGCTGTACCCCAGGCGGTGCGCGGTGCGCATGACGCGGCACGCGATTTCGCCGCGGTTGGCGATGAGGATGGTGGAAAAGCTCATGCGTCCGCCGCCCACGAGGGCTTGCGCTTGCCCAGGAAGGCCATCGTGCCCTCCTGCCCCTCGGGGCCCAGCGCCGCGCGCGAGAACAGCGCGGCGGCCTCGGCCACCAGCGAGGCCGGGCTGTGCAGCCGCGCCTTGGCCATCAGCGCCTTGGTGGCCGCGACGGCGCCGGGCGCGCAGGCCCGGATGTCGGCCAGCGTGGCGGCCAGCAGCGCGTCCACGTCGCCCACGCCGTGCACCAGCCGCAGGGCCTGCGCCGCCGCGGCGTCGAGCGTGGCGCCGGTGACGGCCAGCCGCCGCGCCTCGGCCACGCCCAGCCGCTCCACCAGGAAGGGCGCGATCTGCGCCGGCACGAGGCCGAGGCGCGTCTCGGGCAGCTTGAAGCTGGCACTGGGCGCGGCCAGCGTCACGTCGGCCACGCAGGCCAGGCCGAAGCCGCCGCCCATGCAGGCGCCCTCCACCACCGCCACGGTGGCGATGCCGGTGGCCGCAAACGCGCCGCAGAGCTCGCCGAAGGCGGCGTTGGTTTCCTCGATGGCGCGCGGGTTCTCGGCCAGCCGCGCGCGCGCCGCAGCCAGGTCGGCCACGTCGGCACCGGCGCAGAAGTGCCCGCCGGCGCCGCGCAGCACGATCGCGCGCACGTCGCCGCCCGCCTCGGCCTGCGCCAGCGCCGCGCGCAGCTCGCGCACCATGGCCAGGCTCATGGCGTTGCGCTGCGCCGGGCGGTTGAGCGTCACGTGCATCACGCCCTGCTCGCGCCGCAGCGCCAGCGTCGTGAATTCGACAAGCTCAACGGACATTGGCTCCCCCAGTTGACGCGGTTCGGGCCAAGCCACCGCCGCGGATCCGGCTCTGCCGGTCCGTCGGCGGGCATCCCCCTCGGGGGGCAGCGAGCGAGAGCGAGCTTGGGGCCTCATTTCGGGAGCGTGCCCTCGAGCTTGCAGATGATGCCCAGCATGATCTCGTCGGCGCCGCCGCCGATGCTGATCAGGCGGCTGTCGCGGTAGGCCTGGCTGATGGGGTTGTCGGCCGTGAAGCCCATGCCGCCCCAGTACTGCAGGCAGCTGTCGGCCACCTCGCGGCTCAGGCGCCCGCACTTGAGCTTGGCCATGCTGGCGAGCTTGGTGACGTCCTTGCCGCCGATATAGGCCTCCACCGCGCGGTAGGTCAGCGCGCGCAGCGCCTCCACCTCGGTGCGCAGCTCCGCCAGCCGGAAGTGCACCGCCTGGTTGTCGAGCACGGGCTTGCCGAAGGTGCGCCGCTCGCGCGTGTAGGCGATGGTCTGGTCGATCAGCCGGTCCAGGCTGCGCAGGCTGCCGGCGGCGCCCCACAGGCGCTCCTCCTGGAACTGCAGCATCTGGATGGTGAAGCCCAGGCCCTCCTGCCCGATCAGGTTGCGGCGCGGCACGCGCACGTTGTCGAAGAACAGCTGCGCCGTGTCGGAGCTGTGCATGCCGATCTTGTGGATCTTCTGGCGCGTGATGCCACTCGCGTCCATCGGCACCACGATCAGGGTCTTGTTCTTGTGCGGCGGGCCGTCGGAGGTGTTGGCGAGCAGGCAGCACCAGTCGGCCTGCATGCCGTTGGTGATCCACATCTTGGTGCCGTTGATGACGTAGTCGTCGCCCTCGAGCCGCGCCGTGGTCTTGAGCGCCGCCACGTCGGAACCGCCGCCGGGCTCGCTCACACCCAGGCAGGCCACCACGTCGCCGGCAATCGTCGGCACCAGCCATTCCTTGCGCAGCTCATCAGAGCCGAAACGCGCCAGCGCCGGCGTGGCCATGTCGGTGTGCACGCCGATGGCCATGGGCACGCCGCCGCAGTTGCACTGGCCCAGGGCCTCGGCCATCACCATGCTGTAGCTGAAATCCAGCCCCGCGCCCCCGTATTCC
>JBILSW010000550.1:0-2657 GCA_044371895.1 Rubrivivax sp. | reverse complement strand
TGGCCAGGTCAGAGCCGGAGCCCGGCTCGCTGTAGCCCTGGCTCCACCAGACCTCGCCGCTGGCGATGCCGGGCAGGAAGCGCTGCTGCTGCTCGGGCGTGCCGAAGGCCATGATCACCGGCGCCACCATCACCGGGCCGAACGGGATGACCCGGGGCGCGCAGGCCAGGGCCAGCTCCTCCTCGAACAGGTGCTTCTGCACGCCGTTCCAGCCCGGGCCGCCGAACTGCTTCGGCCAGCCCCATGCCAGCCAGCCCCGGGCGCCCAGGATGCGGGCCCAGCGCTGGTGGTCTTCCTTCGACAGCCGCAGGGCGTGGCGCACCTTGTGCGCGATGTCCTCGGGCAGGTTCTGGTGCACCCAGTCGCGCACCTCGTGGCGGAACGCAAGTTCCTCGGGGGTGAAGTTCAGGTCCATGGGGTCTCCAGCAATCCGTCGCGTTTTAGCACGCTCGTTCGATTCGGCGCTGTTCCGCCGGCGACAAGCCTGTGGCGCAGCGGTGGCGGCTCAGCGCAGCTGCAGCCGCATGACGTCGTTGTCGCGTCGCATCTGGAAGCGCGCCAGGAAGCTGTTGCCCAGCAGCACGTAGGGCATGGGCTGCGGCATGACCACCGCTCCGACCTGCGTGACCTCGACCTCGCCGACGCGCACGCGGTCGAGCACGACCACCTGCACCGGCACCGGGCCGTTGGCCGTCTGGCTGATGCCCGCGCGGGCGCCGGAGAGGTCCAGCCCGAGGCGGGTGGCCTCGTCGCTGCCCAGGGCCACGAGGGTGGCGCCAGTGTCCACCATGAAGCGCACTGGGCGGCCGTTGATGGCGCCGCCGGGCGTGAAGTGCCCGCCGGGGCCGGCGCTGAGCACGATCTCGCGCGAGGCGGCAGGCGGCGGCCCCGCGCCCAAACGCACCGGGGCACCGCCCACGCGCAGACGCAGGCGCTGGCCGCCGAACTCGACCTCGGCGTCGTCGCCGTCCCAGCCCAGCAGGGCCAGGCCGGCGCGCCGCTCGCCGGGCCGCAGCGTCAGCGCCTGCCCGTCGACGACGAACAGCGCCCGCTCGCCCATGCGGCCCGACAGCGCCACGCCTGGGGCCTGCGCGGTGGCCGGGCCGGCCAGCAGCAGCGCCACCAGCGAGGCCACGAGAAGCGTGCGGGCCCGGGCGCTCAACTTCTGAAGTTGTTGAAGGAAAGCGGCAACTCGGCCAGATCCTTGCGCAGCAGCGCGATGGCGGCCTGCAGGTCGTCCTTCTTGGCGCCGCTGACGCGCACCGTGTCGCCCTGGATGGCGCCCTGCACCTTTAGCTTGCTCGACTTCAGGGTCTGCTGAACCTTCTTCGCCGACTCGGCGTCGATGCCGCTCTTCACGGGCACGGTCAGCTTGAGCTTGTCGCCCCCGAGCTTGACCGGCTTGCCCGCCAGGTCGAGGAAGCGGATGTCGACGCCGCGCTTGGCCAGACGCGCCAGCAGCACGTCGCGCACCTGCTCGAGCTGGAAGTCGCTGTCGCCGAACAGGGTGATCTCGCGCTCCTTGGCGCTCTTCTCGGCGAACTCTACCTTGGCGCTGGAGCCCTTGAAGTCGAAGCGGGTGCCGATCTCCTTGTTCGCCTGGTCGACGGCATTCTTCAGTTCGACCAGATCGGGCTCGATGACGGTGTCGAAGCTGGGCATGGGAGGTCGGCTGGACAGGCGGCGGGATGCGCCAAAATTCTCTCATGACCGACCCCTACGGCACCTTGCAGGTGCAGCACCGCGCGAGCCTGCGCGACCACAACAGCTTCGGTCTGCCCGCCCTGGCCCGCACACTGGTGCGCATCACCTGCGACGCCGACGTGCGGCGCGTCGTCGACCATCCCGAGTGGGGCCGCGCGCCGCACTTCGTGCTCGGCGGCGGCAGCAACCTGGTGCTGACGAAGGACATCGACGCCGTGGTGCTGAAGGTCGAGGTCCGCGGGCTGCGCCTGGTGGCCGAGCAGCCTGAAGCCTGGATCGTCGAGGCCGGCGCCGGCGAGCGCTGGCACGACACCGTGGCCTGGACCCTGGCCCACGGGTGGCCGGGCCTGGAGAACCTGGCGCTGATCCCCGGCAGCGTGGGCGCGGCGCCGGTGCAGAACATCGGGGCCTACGGGGTGGAACTGAAGGACCGCTTCCATTCGCTCGACGCGGTCGACCTCATCACGGGCCGCGGCGTCACGCTCGACGCCGCCGCCTGCCGCTTCGGCTACCGCGACAGCGTGTTCAAGCACGCGGGCTTCGGCGGCCTGGCTGGCAAGTCGGTGATCACGCGCGTGCGCTTCCGCCTGCCGCGGCCCTGGCAGCCGGTGCTGGGCTACCTGGACCTCGACCGCAGGCGCGCCGAGACCGGCATTGCCGAGCCCGACGCGCAGACCATCTTCGACTGGGTTTGCGCCATCCGCCGCGCCAAGCTGCCCGACCCCGCGGTCATCGGCAACGCCGGCAGCTTCTTCAAGAACCCCGTGGTCAGCGCCGAGCAGTGCCGCGACATCATCGGTCGCGACCCCGAGATCGTGCACTACCCCATGCCCGACGGCAGCTGCAAGCTGGCCGCCGGCTGGCTGATCGACGCCTGCGGCTGGAAGGGCAAGGCCGTGGGCCGCGCCGGCGTCTACGAAAAGCAGGCGCTGGTGCTGGTCAACCGCGGCGGC
>JBILSW010000549.1:0-2662 GCA_044371895.1 Rubrivivax sp. | reverse complement strand
AGTACTCCTGCCAGAAGAACTTCACGCTGCTGTCCACCGACGGCTACAACAACGGCGGCGGCATCCCGGTGCAGATCGACGGGACGACGGCTATCGGTAACCAGGACGGCACGCTGCCGCGGCCGTTACGCGACGGCCTGAATGCAGCCAACACGCTGGCTGACGTGGCCGCCTACTACTACCAGACCGACATCCGCAGCACCGCGCTGGGCAACTGCACCAGCGGCAGCACGGGCGAGGACGTCTGCACGAACAACGTGCCGGTCAGCGACACGGATACGGCGACCCACCAGCACATGACGACCTACACGCTGGGCCTGGGGGTGTCGGGCTTCATGCAGTACCGGCCCGACTACGCCAACCCCAGCGTCACCACCGGCGACTACCACGCGGTGGCCAACGGCAGCACCGTCAACCTGGCGGCCGGCATCTGCACCTGGCTGACCGGCGGTCCCTGCGAGTGGCCGATCCCCGTGGACAGCACGCAGACCTCCGTCGACGACCTCTGGCACGCCGCCGTCAACGGGCGGGGCCGCTACTTCAGCGCCAGCGATCCCGACACCCTGTACAGCAGCCTGACCGGCGCGCTCAGCGCGATCGAGCGGGAAGACGGGTCTTCCGCGGCGGCCACCACCAGCACGCCCAACGTGTCGGCCGGCGACAACTTCGTGTTCGTCTCGAACTACACCACGGGCGATTGGAGCGGCGAGCTGCTGGGCAAGCGCATCAACCTCTCCACCGGACAGCTGGAGAACAACGCCGGCGACTGGTCGGCGCGCAGCCGGCTGGAGGCGGCCACATCGCGCACGATCCACATGTACTCGGCCACGTCCGCCAACCGTCTGATGGCGTTCAACTGGGCCAACTTGCAGGCCGCCGGCCTGGGGGCCTTCTTCGGCTCGACGATCATCGGTACGGGCGCGAACCGGCTGACGCAGTTCTGCTCGCTGGGCCTGACCTGCCTGACCGCCGACGGCCGTGCAGCAGCGCCCGACGAGGCGCTCGTGAACTACCTGCGCGGCGACCGCAGCCTGGAAGGCACCGACCTCGAGACCGGCAAGCCGTTCCGCAGGCGAGCGCAGCTGCTCGGCGACATCGTCAACTCCGAGGCGGTCTACGTGCGCCGCCCAATGCTCAACTACGCCGACACGGGCTACGCCGCGTTCAAGGCCGCAGCTGACAGCCGCAGGCCCATGGTCTACGTGGGTGCCAACGACGGCATGCTGCACGCCTTCGACGCCGAGACCGGCGATGAGCTGTGGGCCTACGTGCCGACCATGGTCATCCCGAACCTGTACCAGCTCGCGGACAAGAGTTACGCCACCCGGCACCGGTTCTACGTCGATGCCTCGCCGATGGCCGGCGACGTGAAGATCGGCACCGAGTGGCGCACCATCCTCGTGGGCGGCCTGGGAGCCGGCGGCCGCGGCTACTACGCGCTGGACATCACCGACCCCTTGAACCCCAAGGCCCTGTGGGAGTTCACGAACGACAATCTGGGGCTGAGCTACGGTCGCCCGGAGATCGCCAAGCTGGCCGACGGCACCTGGGTGGTGATTGTGCCCTCGGGCTACAACAACACCGGGCCCGGCGACGGCCAGGGCCGGCTGTTCATCCTCGATGCCGGCACCGGCACGCTGAAGACGAGCATCGTCGCCAGCGACGCCGCCAACACCGGCCCGGCGAGCACCGGCCTGGCCCACATCCGCGCCTGGGTCGACCAGGCCGACGTCGACAACACGGTGCAACGCGTCTACGCCGGCGACAACGCGGGCAACGTGTGGCGCTTCGAGGTCAACACCAGCCCGCCCAAGGTCGTGCGCCTGGCCACGCTGCAGGGCAGCACCGGGCAGGCGCAACCCGTGACGGCGCGACCGGAGATCGGTGACGTGGCCGGCAAGGCCATGGTCTTCGTGGGAACCGGGCGCTACCTGGGCACCAGCGATCTCGTCGACACGCGCCAGCAGAGCATCTACGCCATCAAGGACCCGCTGGGCACTTCCGGCTGGGGCAGCCCGCGCAGCAACGGCAGCTTCGTGCAGCAGACCCTGACCGCCGGCACCTGCCCGGCGGGCTCCACCGCCTGCACGACAGGCGAGCCCGTGCGCACCAGCACCAGCAACAACGTCAACCTGGCCACCCAGGGCGGCTGGTACGTCGACCTGCCGACCACGAGCGAGCGTTCCACGAACGACCCCCAGCTGGCGCTGGGCACGCTGGTGGTCACGACCAACGTGATCGAGACCAGCACCTGCACCGCCGACGGCTACAGCTACATCAACTTCTTCGACTACCGCACCGGCGCTGCGGTCGTCAATGCCTCGGGGGTCGTGAGCACGCAGCTCGGCAATGCCCTGGCCACGCGGCCGGCGCTGATCTCGCTGCCCTCGGGCGACATCAAGAGCATCACGCGACTGTCGAACGCCACCACCAGCGTCGACCCGATTCCGGTGGCTGCCGGGGGCGGCGCGACGCGGCGGCTGTCCTGGCGCGAACTGGCCACCGAGCAGTGATGGCCGGGGCTGCACCGCTGCGGCCGGCCGCGCCCCCTATCGGGCGACAGGTCCTGGCTCTGGGCGTGGCGCTGGGGCTGCACCTGGCCGCCGCGCTGGCCTGGGGCCATGGCGCTGCCGGCCGCTCGACGGCGGCTGCAGGCGCGCTG
>JBILSW010000547.1:0-2666 GCA_044371895.1 Rubrivivax sp. | reverse complement strand
GTCGGCGCGCACGGCGATCAGCTCGCCCTCGCGCAGCGCGTCGAAGCTCGTCCAGGCCCGGGCGAAGCGGTCGGCGGCGTCGAAGCGGTCGATCACCTCCACCAGGCGCAGGCACTCGAAGGGGGCCGGCGGCGGCGCCAGCGCGAGGCTGTGGGTGCCCGCCTCGGCGATGCCCAGCAGCGCCAGCGCCTGCCGGATGGCGTGGTGCGCCACGCCGGGCGCGGCGGGGTCGTCGTGCTGCCCGCACTCCAGCGTGACGCCCCAGCCGCCCTGCGAGCGCATCCACTCGGTGGTGCCGACGCCGTAGCTCGGGTCTTCGTGCACCGCGCCGGGCGTGAGCCCGCGCGCCTTGCGGCGCGCCACGCCGTCGGCGTAGGCGGGCATCCAGCCCTCGACGACGCGGCTCACGCCCACGTGCGCCGCCAGCCGCGCCTCGGCCGCGGCGTGCGCGAAGGGCTCCAGCGCGCCGTCGTTGTCGGCCGGGCCGCGCATCACGAAGGGGCGGCCGGGGCTGCGGAAGCTGTGCAGGTCCAGCAGCACCTCGTGCTCGGCCAGCAGCGGGCACAGCACGCGGGCCAGGCGGTCCTCGTAGTCCTGCGGCGTGGCCGTGGGCAGGAGCCGGCGGTTGAGGTTGCGCTCGCCCATGCGCCGCTTCTCGCGGTAGGCCAGCGGGTTGCACACCGGCACGAAGGTGACGCTGCCGCGCACGATGTCGATCTCGCCGCGCTCGATCTCGCCGATCACGCGCTCGATGCCGCGGGTGCCGGCGGTCTCGTTGCCGTGCACGGCGCCGGTGACGATCAGCTTCGGGCCCGGCCGCAGCGCGGCGAAGCGGTGCTGGCGCAGGTGGTTCAGCGATGGCGTCATGGTCATCACTCCTCCCCGCCCCACAACATGTGCATGGCGCGCTCGTAGCGCTCCATCACGCCGGCACTCACTTCGGGCGGCAGGTCCAGCGCCGCCTGTTCGGGCCCGCCGGCCACGCCGATGCGGTCGAGCCAGTCGCGCAGCGGCTGCTTGTCCAGCGCCTCGATGCGGCCCTGGGCCAGCGCGTCGGCCAGCCAGAAGCGGCTGGAGTCGGGCGTGAGCACCTCGTCCATCAGCGTCAGCGTGCCGTGCTCGCTGTTCGTGAAGTCCAGGCCGAACTCGAACTTGGTGTCGGCCACGACGAGGCCGCGCGTCCGGGCATAGGCCGCCGCGGCCTTGTACAGGCGGATGGCGGCGTCACGCAGCTCGGCCGCGCGCGGCGCGCCGATCAGCGCCTCGAGCTGCGCGAACGAGATGTTCTCGTCGTGGTCGCCCACCGCCGCCTTGGTGGCGGGCGTGAAGATGGGCTCGGCCAGCGGCGTGGTCATCGTCAGCCCCGGGGGCAGCGGCTGGCCGCAGACGGTGCCGCTGCGCTGGTATTCCTTCCAGCCCGAGCCCGCCACGTAGCCGCGCACCACGGCCTCGCAGGGCAGCGGCTTCAGGCGCTTGACCAGCATGCTGCGGCCGGCCACGAGCGGGACCTCGTCGGGCTGCACCACGCTCTCGGGCGGCTGGCCCGTCAGGTGGTTGGGCACGATGCCTTTCAGGTGGGCGAACCAGGCCAGCGCCATCTGCGTGAGCAGCGCACCCTTGCCCGGCACCGGCGCCTTCATCACCACGTCGAAGGCGCTCAGGCGGTCGCTGGCCACCATCAGGATGCGGTCGCTTCCGACGGCGTAGTTGTCGCGCACCTTGCCTTGGCCAAGCAATGGCAGCGAGTGCAGGGGGGCGGGATCGGCGATGGCGGTCATGGCGCGTGGGTCCGGTGGAAGGGCTGCATTGTCTTTCGGGTCAGCAGGCATGGCCCCGACTCCGTGCCAGCCCTGACAATGCCAAGATGGTCACCCGGAAAAAGACGACTTCGACCCCCGGTGCCGGCACCGCGGCGGCGGTGAGCTTCGAGCACAAGGGGGCGGAGGCCCTGATCCGCCCCGAGGTGGGCGTGCAGTCGCGCTTCAAGAAGCGCAAGCCGCCTGCCCGTTACGCCTACGACCCCTCGCTGGCACCCACGATGCAGTGGGACGCCGGCAACCCGGCGCGCGAGCGCGGGGAAGCGCTGATCGCGCGCATCGAATCGGCCGCCGCCCGGCTGGCCCGGTTGCCGGCTGGCGCCGAGCCGACCGGCTGGCCGCCGAACTGCGCGACGCCAGCGCGGCCTTGAAGGCGCTCTCCAAGCCGTTTTTGGAATGGGCCGGCAAGGCCGAGCGGCTGAGCTTTGAGGTGCCGACGCTGCCGCTGTTCATCCACGAGCGGCTGTCCACCCAGGCCATCCTGGAAAGCTTGAAGGGCTACACCGGCGGGCAGCTGGCGCTGGACTTCGGCGGCCACCCCGACCGCGACCTGGCCGAGCAGTTGCTGAAGGCCTACGAATACCCCAACGGCTGGTTCAACCGCATGATCCTGGGCGACAGCCTGGTGGTGATGAACTCGCTGCTGCAGTACGAGCACCTGCCCGGCCAGGTGCAGATGATCTACATCGACCCGCCCTACGGCGTGAAGTTCGGCAGCAACTTCCAGCCGTTTGTGCGCAAGCGCGACGTGAGCCACGGTGCGGATGAAGACCTGACGCGCGAGCCCGAGATGGTGAAGGCCTACCGCGACACCTGGGAGCTGGGCCTGCACTCCTACCTGACCTATCT
>JBILSW010000548.1:0-2666 GCA_044371895.1 Rubrivivax sp. | reverse complement strand
CCCCGCCCAGCCATGCCGACAAGCCCTTCGGGGACGCCGCGCGCCCTGCTCGCCGCCGCCGTGTTCGCCGCTGCGCTGCTGGCCGCCCCCTTGCAGGCGCAGACGCTGCGCTGGGCCGCCCAGAACGACATCCTGACGCTGGACCCGCACTCGCAGAAGCACGCCACCACCAGCGCCATCCTGCTGCACGCCTGCGAAGGCCTGGTGCGCTACGGCGCCCGGTACCACGTGGAGCCCGCACTGGCCACCCAGTGGACCTTCACCAACCCCACCACGCTGCGCTTCCAGCTGCGCAAGGGCGTGAAGTTCCACGACGGCACTGCGTTCACGGCCGACGACGTGGTCTTCAGCTTCAACCGCATCCGCCAGCCCCAGGGCACGACGCAGATCTTCGTGACCGGCGTCAACGAGGTGCGCAAGGTCGACGACCACACCGTCGACATGATCCTGGCCGCGCCCAACCCCACGCTGCTGCGCAACCTGATCGACTCCCGTATCGTGAGCCGCGCCTGGACGGAGAAGAACAACACCACCAGCGTGCAGGACTACAAGGCCAATGAGGATAACTTCGCCTCGCGCAACGTGATGGGCACGGGGCCCATCCGCATCCTGAGCTGGCAGCCCGAGCAGCGCAACATGATGGCGCGCCACGAGGGCTGGTGGGACAAGCCCACCAGCAACGTGCAGCAGGTGGTCTACACGCCCATCAAGGCCGAGGCCACCCGCATGGCCGCGCTGCTTGCCGGCGACGTGGACATGCTCACCGACGTGCCGGTGCAGGACTTCGGGCGCCTGGCCAAGGACAAGCGCCTGAAGGTCGTCAACGGCCCCGAGGTGCGGACCATCTTCCTGGCGCCCGACATGGGCAGCCCCGAGCTCAGGCACGCCAGCATCAAGGGCCGCAACCCCTTCGCCGACAAGCGGGTGCGCCAGGCCCTGAGCCTGGCCATAGACCGCGCGGCCATCCAGCGCAGCATCATGCGCGGGCAGAGCCTGCCGGCGGCGCTGATCGTGGCGCCGGGCGTCAACGGCTGGTCGAAGGAACTCGACACGCCCGCGAAGCCCGACCTCGCCCGCGCGCAGGCCCTGCTGAAGGAGGCCGGCTACCCCGACGGCTTCGAGGTACGGCTGAACTGCCCCAACAACCGCTACGTCAACGACGAGAAGATCTCCCAGGCCGTGGTGGCGATGTGGGCGCGCATCGGCGTGAAGGCGCAGCTGGCCAGCGAGAACATGGCCACGTTCATCCAGAAGGTGCAGAACTTCGACAGCAGCCTGTAGCTGCTGGGCTGGGGCGTGGCCAACTACGACGCCCAGTACAGCCTGCAGAGCCTGGTGCGCACGCGCACCAGCGGCGCCGACGGCAACTTCAACTTCAGCAGGGTCTCAGACCCCGCGCTCGACCGCCTGATCGACGCGATGAAGAGCGACACCAACGAGGCCCGGCGCAACGGCCTGCTGCGCGACGCGCTGGTGCGCGTGCGCGACGAGACGCTGCTGATCCCGCTGCACCACCAGATGCGGCCCTGAGTGATGAAGGCGGGCGTGACCGCCGTGCACCGCTCCGACGACCGGCCGGATGCGCGCTTCACCAGCGTGCGCTGAGGCCCGGCCGCGCGGGCGCCGCTGCGCTCAGTGGCGGCGCACGACGCGGCCGCCCTGCATCAGCAGCCGGATGCCCTGCGCGGGCTCGGCCAGCGGCGAGAGGTCGGTCGTGGGGTCGCCGTCGACCACCAGCAGGTCGGCGAAGGCACCCGGCACCAGTTGGCCGATCTCGCGCTCGCGGCCCATCAGGCGGGCGGCCACGATGGTGGCCGACTGCAGTACCTCCACCGGCGGCTGCACGGCGGCGCGGATCGTGAACTCGCCGCTTTGCCGGTCGTGCATGCGGCCCAGCAGGTCGGTGCCGAAGACCACCGGCACGCCCTCGGCGCGGGCCATCGCCAGCGCCCGCAGGCCCTGGCTCCTGACAGCCTCGAGCTTGTCGAGCATGGCGCGGCTCCAGCCCAGGCGCTCGCCCTCCTCGGCCAGCGCCACGTAGGTGGACAGCGTGGGCACGAGCCAGGCGCCGTGGCGCTTCATCTCGCGCAGCGTGGCCTCGTCGACGAGGTTGCCGTGCTCGATGCTGCGCACGCCGGCCTGCACCGCGCGCGTCACGGCGCGGGGCGAGTAGGCGTGGGCCAGCGCGTACAGGTTGGCAGCCTCGGCCTCCTCGACGGCGGCGCGCAGTTCCTCCAGGCTGAACTGCGTGCCTTCGATGGGGTCGGTTGGGCTGGAGATGCCGCCGCCGGCCATGATCTTGATGTGGTTCGCGCCGTTGCGAACCTGCTCGCGCACGGCGCGGCGCACCTCGCCCACGCCGTCGGCGATGGCGCCCATCAGGCCGAGGCCCGCGCAGCTGCAGAACATCGAGGCCTGCACGCCCTTGGGCCGCATGTCAGCGTGGCCGCCGGTCTGGCTGATGGGCCGGCCGGCGATGGCCAGACGCGGGCCCTCGTACAGGCCGCGGGCCTGCGCCTCCTGAAGGCCAAAGTCGGCGCCGGCGGCGTCGCGCACGCTGGTGAAGCCGCGGTGCAGCATGCCGCGCATCACCTGCGCCGACTCGGCGCTCAGCAGCGAGGGCGGGTGCAGCGCAAGGCCCGCGAGGTCGTGCGAGACGGCGGTGA
>JBILSW010000079.1:0-9156 GCA_044371895.1 Rubrivivax sp. | reverse complement strand
GCTGCGCCCGCACTACTATTGTCTGCCCGTGCTCAAGAAGGAACGCCACCGCCAGGCCCTGGTGGCCGCAGCCACCTCGGGCGGCGGCAAGTTCTTCCTGGGCACCGACAGCGCCCCGCACGCCGCCGCGCTGAAGGAGCAGAGCGTGTGCGGTGCCGGCTGCTACACAGCGCCCGCCGCGCTCGAGCTGTACGCCGAGGCCTTCGAGGCCGCCGGCGCGCTCGACAGGCTCGAAGGCTTCGCCAGCGAACACGGCCCGCGCTTCTACGGCCTGCCGCTCAACGAAGGCACCGTCACGCTCGAGCGCCGGCCGATGACGCTGCCCGAGACGCTGCCTTTCGGCGACACCGTGATCAAGCCGCTGCGCGCCGGCGAAACCCTGGCCTGGAGCTTTCGAGCATGAGCCAATCCGAGCGTGTGATGCTGCTCATCGACGCCGACAACGTCAGCGTCGACGTGATGGAGCAGGCCATCCGCCTGCTGCTCAACCAGCACGGCGGTCTGCACGTGCGCCGCGCCTATTGCACCGCCGAGAGCGCCGTCAAGCACCAGGCCGCCTTCAAGCGCCTGGCCATCAAGCCCATGGTCAACCTGGCCGCCGGCAAGAACAGCACCGACATCGCGCTGGCCGTCGACGCCATCGACCTTGTGCTCTCCGAACGTCCCGACGTGGTGGTCATCGCCAGCAGCGACAGCGACTTCGCGCCCCTGGTGCAGCGCCTGCGCGAGAAGGGATGCGCGGTGCGCGGCGTCGGCCAGAAGGGCAAGACCGGCGACGAGACGCAGGACGTCTACGACGACTACACCGTGCTCGAGCACCGCAAGGCCGAGCCGGCGGCCCGCGCGCCGCGCAAGGCGCCGGCGCGAAAGGCGGCAGTGCGAAAGGCGGCGCCGAGCGCGGCCGCCGAGCCCGTTGCCAGGGCCCCGGCCCGCAAGACCCCGGCGCGCAAGACGGCTGCCGTCCGCAAGGCCGCAGAAGCGGCGGCCAAGCCAGAGGCTCTGGCCGAGGCAGCTCCGCCACCGGCCAAGCGAGCCCGCAAGACCCCGGCGCGCAAGACGCTGGCCGTGACCGAACCCGCTGCGCCGCCGCCCGCCGCGCCTGCCGACCCGCGCGTCGACCAGGTGCTGGCGGTGCTGCCGGAACTTGCCGCCGGCCAGTCGCTGGCGCTCAACGTCGCCGTGCAGCGGCTGCGCGAAGCGCGACTGCTGGGCCGCAACGCCCCGTCGACGAAGTTCTTCGCGGCGCTGGCTGAGCGATTCGAACTGGTGCCGGCCGGCAACCCCACCCGGGTGCTGCTGCGCTCCTGAACCCCCTTGCAAGACCCCACGGCGAGCCGGACACCTTGAAAGACCAGGCTGCGCCCTAACATCATGCCTTGTCGGAGTTTCCGGGCCCCTTCCGGGGCCGCTCCCACCGCAACCCCGAAGCCATGAAACGCATCGTCCTGTTCGTCGTCACCAACCTCGCCGTGATGCTGGTGCTGGGCTTGGCCGTGCACCTGCTGGGCCTGAACCGCTTCCTCACCGCACAAGGCCTGAACCTGCCGATGCTTCTCGGCTTCGCCGCCGTCATGGGATTCGGCGGCGCGTTCATCTCGCTGCTGATGAGCAAGCCGCTGGCCAAGTGGACGACGCGGGCCCAGATCATCAACGGCAGCGCCGACCCCACCCACCGCTGGATCGTGCAGACGGTGGAGCGCTTCGCCCAGAAGGCCGGCATCGGCATGCCCGAAGTTGCCATCTACGAGGGCGAGCCCAACGCCTTCGCCACTGGCGCATTCAAGAACTCCGCCCTCGTGGCCGTGAGCACGGGCCTGCTGCACAGCATGAACCGCGACGAGGTCGAGGCCGTCATCGGCCACGAGGTCGCGCACGTGGCCAACGGCGACATGGTCACGCTCACGCTCATCCAGGGCGTGATGAACACCTTCGTCGTGTTCCTCTCGCGGGTGATCGGCTACTTCGTCGACAAGGTGGTGCTGCGAAATACCAACGACGGTCCGGGCATCGGCTACTACGTGACCACCATCGTGCTCGACATCGTGCTGGGCGTGTTGGCCGCCATCATCGTGGCCTGGTTCTCGCGCCAGCGCGAGTACCGCGCCGACGCCGGTGCCGCCGCGCTGATGGGCCGCAAGCAGCCGATGATCAACGCGCTGGCGCGCCTGGGCGGCATGGACCCCGGCCAACTGCCGCAGAGTGTGCAGAACATGGGCATCAACTCGCGCCCCAGCGGCCTGATGGCGCTGTTCTCAAGCCACCCGCCCATCGAGGACCGCATCCGCGCCCTGCAGCAGGGCAACTGACGCCCACCCCCGCGCGACGCGACTGCCGCCTTCGGGCGGCAGTCAGCCTTTCGGGGCCCGGGGCACGCGGCCCATCAGATGGAATTCGTCGTTGGGACGCATGCCGGTGAGGTTGGCCATGCGGTTGCTCAGGCCGAAGAAGGCCGCGATGGCCCCGATGTCCCAGGCGTCCTCGTCGTCGAAGCCGTGCGCGCGCAGCGTCTCGAAATCGGTCTCGTCGAGGGTGTGCGACGCCGTGGTCACCTTCATCGCGAAGTCGAGCATGGCGCGCTGCCGCGGCGTGATCGGCGCCTTGCGGTAGTTCACGGCGATCGGGTCGGCCAGCAGCGGCTGCTTCTCGTAGACGCGCAGGATGGCGCCATGCGCCACCACGCAGTACAGGCATTGGTTGGCGGCGCTGGTGGCGACGATGATCATCTCGCGCTCGCCCTTGCTCAGCGAGCCGCCCTCCTTCAGCAGCAGCGCGTCGTGGTAGGCCATGAAGGCACGCCACTCGGCAGGCCGGTGCGCCAGGGCCAGGAAGACGTTCGGCACGAAGCCGGCCTTGGCCTGCACCTCGAGGATGCGCGCGCGAAGGTCCTCGGGCAGGTCGGCCAGGTCGGGCACCGGGTAGCGGGAGATGGGCAGGGCAGGGCTGTTCATGCGCTCGGTTCCTTGCGTGGGCTCGCTTCAGGTCTTGAACTGCATCGCGTGCAGCCGCGCGTACAGGCCGCCGGCCGCCAGCAGTTCGGTGTGCGTGCCCTGCTCGACGAGGCGGCCACCTTCCAGGGCCACCACGCGGTCGGCGTTCTCGATGGTCGACAGCCGGTGGGCGATGACGAGCGTCGTGCGGCCCTGCATCAGCCGCTCCAGCGCGTCCTGCACGGCGCGTTCGCTCTCGCTGTCCAGCGCCGAGGTGGCTTCGTCGAGGATGAGCACCGGCGCGTCCTTGGCGATGGCCCTGGCGATGGCCAGGCGCTGGCGCTGTCCGCCCGATAGCTGGCTGCCGTTGTGGCCCACGGGGGTGTCCTGGCCCTGGGGCAGACCATCGACGAAGTCGATCAGGTTCGCCGCCGCCAGTGCCGCGCGCACCTGCTCGGGCGGCATCGGCGCGCCCAGCGTCACGTTGGCGGCGATGCTGTCGTTGAACAGCACCACGTCCTGGCTCACCAGCGCGAACTGCCGCCGCAGCGAGCGCACGTCCCAGTCGGTCAGCGGCACGCCGTCGAGCGTCACGCGCCCCTCGGTGGGGTCCAGGAAGCGCGGCAGCAGGTTCACCAGCGTCGTCTTGCCCGCGCCCGATGGCCCCACCAGCGCCACCATCTCGCCGGGCCGTACGAACAGGTCGACACCAGCCAGCGCGGCGGGTGCGTCGGCGGTGTAGCGCAGCCCCACGCCCTCGAGGCGGATCTCGCCGCGGGCGCGTCCGCCGGGCAGGGGGCTGGCGTGGGTGCCGCCTGTCTCCACCGGGGTGTGCTCGATGTGGTCGAGGCCGCGCTCCACGGCCGCCAGCCCACGCGTGAGCGGCGCCATCACGTCCGACAGGTGCTTCACGGGCGCGATCAATTGCAGCATGGCCATGACGAAGGCCACGAAGCTGCCGACCGTGGCGCCGCCCTGACTGCTCTGCCACAGCGCCACGGTGATCACGCCGCTCAGCACGAAGGCGGCCAGCATCTGCGTCACCGGGGTCATGGTCGCGCCGGCGACCACGGCCTTCATCGTCAGGCGCCGGACAGCGTCGGCGCGGACGCGGAAGCGCTCGCCCTGCTGCGCCTCGGCACCGTGCAGCCGCACGATGCGCCAGGCGAGCATGTTCTCCTCCACCACGTAGGCCAGCGAGTCGGTGGCCTTCTGGCTCTCGACCGTCAGCCGGTGCAGCCGCTTGCCGATGACCCTCATCACCAGCGCCACCGCCGGGAACAGCAGCGCCACGAAAAGCGTGAGCTGCCAGTTCAGCCACAGCAGGTAGCCCATCAGGGCGATCAGCGTCAGCGTGTCGCGCACCAGCGTCAGCAGGGTGCCCACCAGCGTGGTCACGCCCATCTGCGTCTCGTAGACCATGGTGTTGGTCATGCTGCTGGCCGTGCTGCGCGCGAACAGCGCCGGCTCGTTGGCCAGCAGCCGCTCGAACAGCCGCTCGCGCAGCTTCAGCATCGTGCGCGTGGACGTCCAGGCCAGTCCGTACTGCGAGACGAAACCCGACAGGCTGCGCAGCGCGAACAGCCCGATGATGGCTGCGGGCACCATCCACAGCGGCAGCGTGCCCTCGTTGAAGCCGCGGTCGAGCAGGTGGTTCATCAGGTGCGGGATCAGCGGCTCGGTGATCGCTGTGACGACAGCACCCGCGCCCGCGGCCGCGAGGCCGGCCTGGCTGCCGCGGACGTAGGGCTTGAGCCGCGCGAGGCGCTGCAGCAGGGAAGGCATTCGGGCAAGAGAGTGGGGAGCGACCGCATTATCGGGGGGTGCTCTGACGCGCCGGGCTCGGTGCAGGGAAGGCGGCTGCCTACAATCGGGCGACCGTGACGACACACCTTCACTCCCCGGGCGCACCCTGCAGCCGCCGCCGCTGGCTGCAAGCCTCTTGCGCGGCCACGGCAATCGCCGGCCTGGCCCCGGCCGGCGTGCTGGCTCAGTTGCGCGTCGAGATCACCGGCGTCGGTGCCACGCAGATCCCTGTGGCCCTCGCGCCCTTCCGCGACGAGGCCACCACCGGCGTGGCGCTGTCGGCCGTTGTCAGGGCCAACCTCGAGCGCAGCGGCGCCTTCCGCGTCATCGCCGTGCCGCCCGGGCTGGACGAGCGCAGCGTACCCGACCTCGCCGCCTTCCGCGGCCAGGGTGCCGACGCGCTGGTGGCCGGCTCGGCCACGCGGCTGGCCGACGGCAGCGTGGACGTGCGCGTGCGCCTGTGGGACGCCGTGCGCGGCGTCGAGCTCGCGGGCCAGAGCAGCGTCGTGCTGCCGGCCGACCTTCGCCTGGCCGCCCACCGGCTGTCCGACCTCATCCACGAGAAGCTCACCGGCGAGCGCGGCGTGTTCGCCACGCGCATCGCCTACGTGCTGCGCACCGGCCGCCGCTTCACGCTGCACGTGACCGACCCCGACGGCGAGGGCGGGCAGGTCGCCCTGGCCAGCCCCGAGCCCATCATCAGCCCGGCCTGGAGCCCCGACGGACGGCGCCTGGCCTACGTGTCCTTCGAGTCGCAGAAGGCCGTGGTCTGGATGCAGGACGTCGCCACCGGCACGCGCCGCGTGCTGGCCGACTTCCGCGGCAGCAACAGCGCCCCGGCCTGGAGCCCCGACGGCCGCCGCCTCGTGGTGACGCTGTCGCGCGACGGCAACTCGCAGCTCTACCTCATCAACGCCGAGGGCCCGGCCGCGCCGGAGCGGCTGACGAGCAGCGCCGCCATCGACACCGAAGCCGTCTGGAGCCCCGACGGCGCCTTCGTCTACTTCGTCAGCGACCGTGGCGGTGGCCCGCAGGTCTACCGCGTGCGCGCTGGCGGCGGCACGGTCGAGCGCATCACCTTCCAGGGCGACTACAACATCAGCCCGGCCCTCAGCCCCGACGGCCGGCAGCTCGCCTACGTGTCGCGGCAGGCCGGCGCGTTCCGCCTGATGCTGCTCGACACGGCCGGGGGCACGCCGCTGCCGCTGACGGACACGCGCGACGACGAGAGCCCCAGCTTCGCCCCCAACGGCCGCCTCATCGTCTACGCTACGCGCAGCGGTGGCGTCGACGTGTTGATGACCACCACCCTGGATGGCAAGATCAAGACGCGCTTGCTCGCCAGCGGCGCCGACATGAGGGAGCCTGCCTGGGGACCGTTCGGTCGATGAACCCGGCCCCGAGCCGGAAGCCCTACAGGAAGACCACCATGACGATCCCGTTCACCACCCACCGCTCGCTGCTGGCGCTGCTGGCGGCGCTCGCGCTGCTGGCCGGCTGCGCCTCTCCCTCCCGTGTTTCGGAGCCGGCCCCGGCGCCTGTGCAGACGACCACGGCGCGATCCGTCACCCCGGCAACGGCACCGGCAACGCCCGCGGCCACGGCCGGGGCCACCGGCGCCGCGCCGCAGTCCGGCGTTTCCACGGTGGACCTGGCCGCGCGCTCGGCCACCGCGGCGGTGGGGGCTGGTGCGGCAGGCGCTGCGGCGCCGGCCGCGGCCGCCGGGGTGGCGGCGCTGGCCGCGCCGGCCGAGCGCGTCGTCTACTTCGACTTCGACAGCTTTGTCATCCGCGACGACTTCAAGGCCCTGATCGAGGGCCACGCCCGCGTGCTCGCGCGCGAAGGCACCCGCCGCATGACCATCGAGGGCCACACCGACGAGCGCGGCGGCCGTGAGTACAACCTGGCGCTGGGCCAGAAGCGCGCCGAGGCCGTGGTGCGCTCGCTGGTGCTGCTGGGCGTGTCCGAGCGCCAGCTCGAGGCCGTGAGCTTCGGCAAGGAGCGTCCCGCCGCGCAGGGGAGCGACGAATCGGCCTGGGCGCGCAACCGCCGCGCCGAGCTGAAGGACCGCTGATGCGCACGGTCCGCGACGGGCTGGCCGCGGGTTCTCTGCTGGCTGGCCTCCTGGCCGCCGGCCCGGCGGCCGCCTTCCTGAACGACGCCGAGGCCCGCAAGGCCGTCAACGACCTTCGAGAGAAGGTCGCGGCCATGGAAGAGGCCACCGCCAAGCGCGAGGCCGAGGCCAGCGCCGCCGCCGCGGCCGAGCGGGCGCGCCTCGCGGAAGAGCTGGCCACGCTGCGCCGCAGCCTGCTGGAACTGAACAACCAGATCGTGGCGCTGCGCGGCGAGATCGCCCGCCTGGGCGGCGCCAACGAGACGCTGCTGAAGGAACTCGCCGAGTCGCAGCGCCGCCAGCGCGACGTGAGCCAGGCCTTCGACGAGCGCCTGAAGAAGATCGAACCCGTGAAGGTGGCGATCGACGGCCGCGAGTTCATGGTCGAGCAGGAGGAGCGCCGTGGTTTCGACGACGCCTTCGCGGCCATCCGCGGCGGCGACTTCGACCGTTCGGTGCAGCTGTTCACCGGCTTCCTGCGCCGCTACCCCGGCAGCCCCTACGCCGACTCGGCGCGCTTCTGGCTCGCCAACGCCCACTACGGACGGCGCGACTACCGCCAGGCCATCGAGCTGTTCCGCGCCTTCGTGACCGGTGCCCCGCTGCACCCGCGCGCGCCCGACGCGCTGCTGGCGGTGGCCAACAGCCAGGCCGAGATGAAGGACGGCCGCGCGGCGCGCCGCACCATCGAGGAACTTCTCAAGGAATACCCCTCGTCGGAAGCCGCCACGGCAGGCCGCGACCGCCTGGCCTCGCTGCCGAAGTAGGCGCGCCCGCTGCAGCGGGCCGCGCCATGCCCTAGCATCGCGGCCCCATGCTGCAGGAATCCGATCTTCCGGGCCTCGTTGCCCAGGTGCTGGCCGCGTCGTTCGCGCTGGCCGTGGTGTTTGGTGCCATCGCCCAGCGCACCCATTTCTGCACGATGGGGGCTGTGTCCGACATCGTGAACATGGGCGACTGGGGCCGAATGCGCATGTGGCTCATGGCCATCGGCGTGGCCATGCTGGGCTTCAACGGCATGGTGGCGGCGGGCTGGGTGCAGGCGGGCCAGAGCGTGTACGCCGCGCCGCGGGTGATCTGGCTGTCCAACCTGGTGGGCGGTCTGCTGTTCGGCTTCGGCATGGTGCTGGCGTCGGGCTGCGGCAGCAAGACGCTGATCCGCATCGGCGGCGGCAGCCTGAAGAGCCTGGTGGTGTTCTTCGTGCTTGCGGTGGCCTCCTACGCCACGCTGCGCGGCATCACCGCGGTGGCGCGCGTGGCCACCGTCGACGCCGTGTCCTTCACGCTGCCCGTGGGCCAGGACCTGCCCTCGCTGCTGGCCCACTTCAGCGGCCTGGCCAAGCCCACGGCGGCGCTGCTGCTGGGGGCGCTGATCGGCGGCGCGCTGCTGGTGTTCGCGCTCGCCCACCCCGACGGCCGCCGCGCCGACGCGCTGCTCGGCGGCCTCGGCCTGGGCGCGGTCATCGTGGGCGTGTGGTGGGTCACGGGCCGGCTCGGTCACCTGCAGGAGCATCCCGCCACGCTCGAGGAGGTGTGGCTGGCCACGAACACGCAGCGCATGGAGTCGCTGACCTTCGTCGCGCCCATCGCGTACACGGTGGACTGGCTGATCCTGTTCAGCGACACCAGCAAGACGCTCACCGTGGGCATCGTCGCGGTGTTCGGCGTCGTCGTCGGCTCGGCGATCATGGCGCTGGCCAACGGCAGCTTCCGCTGGGAGGGCTTCGCCGGCACCGAGGACACGGCCAACCACCTGGTCGGCGCGGTGCTGATGGGGGTGGGGGGCGTCACTGCCATGGGCTGCACCGTGGGGCAGGGGCTCACCGGGCTGTCGACGCTGGCGTTTGGCAGCTTCATCGCCTTCGGCGGCATCGTGGCCGGTGGCGTGCTCGCGCTGCGCTACCAGGTGTGGCGCCTGGAGCGCATGGCGTGAACGCGGCGCCGCCGGCGGTGCTGCCGGTCGATGCTGCTGACCTCGAGCGCCGATTCGGCGGCCTGCAGCGGCTGTACGGCGATGCCGGCTATGCCGCCGTGCGCGCGGCCCGCGTGGCGGTGGTGGGGCTGGGGGGCGTCGGCTCCTGGGCCGCCGAGGCGCTGGCGCGCAGCGGCGTGGCGCGCCTCGTGCTGGTGGACCTGGACCACGTGGCCGAGAGCAACGTCAACCGCCAGGTGCAGGCGCTGGGCGCCACGCTGGGCATGGCCAAGGCCGCCGCGCTGGAGCAGCGCCTGGCCGACATCCACCCGGGTTGCGAACTGCTGCCCGTGGAGGACTTCGCCACTGCCGACACCTGGCCGGCCCTGCTGCCCGCA
>JBILSW010000545.1:0-2669 GCA_044371895.1 Rubrivivax sp. | reverse complement strand
CATCCTGCGGCGTAGCCCGATGTCCGCGGGCATGTACGAAGTGATTGCCAATGGCGGCCTGCTACCCGTCCTGCGGCTGAGGCATCCCGAGATTTCGGAGGTTCCGGCGTTCGTCTGCTCCCATGTCAGCAGCCATGACAAGCGCCTGCTGGCCGGAAGCGAGCTGCTGGGCCTGTCTGCCCTGTTCAGACACCGCGAAAAGCAAGTGGAAGCCATGGCCGCCATGTGGATGGCCATGCGGGCGATGGGAGTCAACCCGCTCAACGGAGAGTTACAGGTCACGCTGGAACGAGCCTGCCGGGTGAACTCGCGAACCGCAGCTGCGGCCCTCAGCAGTGTCCCGCGCCAACTGCGGTTGGCCGTCACGGGGGCCTATACAGAGAAGCAAGCATGAAGCTTGACGCGCTACCGGCGATGGCGGACAGCATCGTGTACCAGGCCCTTGTCCGCCACGTCAGGGATCACAACCAGAACAGCGAGGCGCTGGACACGCTGCTGTGGTTGCTTGGCGCCCACCCACAGCTGGTCGGACATGCCCGCATATTTGAAAACGTTCGCGCACTGCTCCAGTTGCCCATGTGACCTTGCCCCTGTCCGACGTAGTCCATAGCCACTCGGTTACGCGGCTTTGTTGAGCTGGCCCGCGCGCCAGTTGGCTTCGAACTTCATGGGGCTGGTGTAGCCCAGCGTGGAGTGCAGTCGGCGGTGGTTGTAGAAGGTCAGCCAGTCGATGACCTCGTCCATCGCGTCGCGGTGGGCGGCGAACCGCCTGCCGTACAGCCGCCCGACCTTCAGGCTGCCCCACAGGCTCTCCGTAGGCGCATTGTCCCAGCAGTTGCCCTTGCGGCTCATGGAACTGCGCATCCTGTAGCCCTTGAGCGCGGCCTGGAAGTCGTGGCTGCAGTATTGGCTGCCGCGGTCGCTGTGGAAGATCAGGCCCGGCTCTGGATGGCGTCTGAACCACGCCATGCGCAGCGCATCCGTCACGAGGCTGGTCTGCATGTGCGGCTGCATGCTCCAGCCCACCACCTGGCGGCTGAACAGGTCGATCACGACCGCCAGGTACAGCCAGCCCTCGTCGGTGGCGATGTAGGTGATGTCGCTGCTCCACACCCGGTCCGGTGCCTCGGGTGTAAAGTCCCTGGCCAGCAGGTTCTCAGCCACCGGCAGGCTGTGCTTGCTGTCCGTGGTGACGACGAACTTCCTCTTGCCTCGCGCACGGATGCCGTGCAGCTGCATCAGGCGCTGCACCCTGTCTTTGCCTACCCGCACACCCCTGGCCAGCAGTTCCTTCCACACCCTGGGCCAACCGTACTCGCCCTTGAACTCGGCGTGGATCGCGCGAATCTGCGTCACCAGAGCCTCGGTGCTCACACGCCTGGGGCCTCGCCCCGATGGTGGCGCCTTGCCCACGCGCTGCCGGTGCTCGAAGAAGCCGCTGACGCTCACCCCCAGCACCTCGCACATCAACGTGACGGGCCACACCGTCTTGAGCTTGTCGATCCAGGCGTACTTCACAGTGACTCCTTCGCGAAGTACGCCGTCGCTTTTTTTAAGATGTCGCGCTCCATCTTCACCCGGGCCAGCTCCGCGCGCAGCCGCGCCAGCTCCATCTGCTCAGGACTGACAGGCTTGTCGCCCGCGCCGCGCAGTTCCCCCTTGTCACCCGCCCTGATCCAGTTGCCCAACGTGGCCTTCGGGATTCCGAGAACCCGCGCCGTCACCGCCGCGTCCTGCCCACCTTTGACCAGCCTGACGGCCTCCAGCTTGAACTCCAGCGTGTACTTCGCCCTGCGGCGCTTGTCGTCTTGCTTGCTCATCTCTCGTGCTCCATCTCTGTGATTTCATCATCAGCTATGAAGTACGTTTTTCGGGGGCAAGGCCAGACTTCGTCGATGCCTTCGCGGATGTGGGCCCCACGCTGGAGGAGGCGCGCGACTCGATCGCAGAGATGTTGAAGGAAGCCTCGCGAGCGAACGTGTTGGGGCAAATCTTCGCCATCCGGGACGACGTGCTCGGTGTGTATCGCTTCGATCCACCGAGGCAACCGAGTTGGGACGATTCCGATGACGCCAACGCGCGCGTCGAGTTGTTCTGGGGCGTGATAGGTTTGGTTTCGCGCCTGCTCGGTGTGAGCGTTGAGGGGCTGACGGTCAAGGTCCTCGTCCACGAACTGGCCCACGCGTACACGCATGTCGGCGCTGACGCGGATGGTCGCCGCTGGGGAACCACCGCATTCCAGAGAACAGACCGGGCGTTGCTGGAGGGCTTGGCGCAGTACTACACCTGCCGCGTGCTTGAGCGCCTTGGAAAGCAGGCCCCAGGGGCGATGGACGCCTATGAGAAGTTGCTGCCGCATCAGCCGGCCATCTATCGAACGCATCTCGTCTGGCTGGAGAACCATTCGCCCGAGGAAGTGCGCGATGCGATGCTCACGATCCGATGCCGGGGTGCCGGCAGCGTTGCCGAGTTCGAGTACCTGCTGGGCGAGGCGCGTTCGCGGCGCAGGAACCGATGAGTGGGCTGAAAACGCGGGCACAGTGCCCAACGGTCTTCTCGACGCCCCGCCAAGAGTGCCGGGGCACAGCCCGGGCACAAAATGGGCACAGGATGGGCACAAAGCAAAAAGCCACCCTGTTGGGTGGCTTCTGCTTCGCAGCTAACTCGTT
>JBILSW010000546.1:0-2669 GCA_044371895.1 Rubrivivax sp. | reverse complement strand
TCGAAGCGGAAGCGGTCCAGCAGTTGCCAGTGGGCTGCGGCCACGCGGGTGCGGCGCTCGGCCTCGGGGTCGCTGCTGCGGCGGATGTCGTCGGCGTAGGCCAGCTGCTGCGCGTGCACGCGGTTGAGGCCCTGCACGAAGACGTAGCGCAGCGCCTCGGCCTCCTGCAGAAAGCGGTGGTGGTGGTGCAGGTCGGTGCCGGCCACGGTGCGCGAGGCGCCGGCCAGCGCCACCACGGGCGTGAACCAGCCATGCCGCGCCAGTCGATCGGCCAGGCGCCGCTCGCCGGCCTGCTGGCGCCGCGCCCAGGCGTTGAGCGTCTCGGTGAGCTTGCGCTCGCTGTACTCGGCCACCACGCCGCGCAGGTTGAACGGCAGGTCTTCCAAGCGCTGCACGCCGTGCTGGGCCATGAGCTCGGCGCGCAGCCGCGCGAAGGCGGGGTCGTTGGCGTTGTGGCCGTCCCCAAGCCGGCGCACCTCGGTCAGCATGGCAAGGTCGGTTTCGATCTTGCCGACCTTGGCGTCCCCCGTCGCTGCCGCAGCGCTCACCGCCAGCGCCGGCAGCACCAGCGTAAGCGCGATCCACAGCGAAGCCAGTGCCACCAGCACCGACGCGCGCCGCCGCCACAGCGCCGAAGCGGCCAGGGCCAGCAGCGTCCACATCAGCAGGTAGGTGCCGTACAGGGCCAGCAGCGCGCCCGCGGCACTGGGCGAATCACCGCGGGCCACGGCCAGCCCCGCCGCCATCGCCAGCGGCAGCAGCAGGACCCCCACCGCCGTGGCCAGCGCCAGCGCTTTGCCCGCCAGCAGCGTGCAGCCGCCCAGGCCCTGGGCCAGCAGCGGAGCCAGGGTGCCGGCCTCGCGCTCGCGCACCAGCGCGCCGTGGCCCAGCAGCACCAGCAGCAGCGGCGCCAGCACCTGGTACACCCATGCCGGGCTCGGGCTGCTGAAGGCGCCCAAGTAGGCGCTGGCGGCCGAGCCCGCGAACATCACCGTGTTCTGCCGGTGGCCCTCGAGGAACAGGCTCTGGCCGGTGACGGCGTCGAGCCCGGGGTCGAACAGCGCCAGTGGCGGCGGCGTGCGAAAGACGTAGTGGCCATAGTGCACCATGCGGTGCGGGTGGCGGTCGGGCTGGCCCATAAAGGCGGCTTCGGCCTGGCCCTGGTGGTGCGCGCGCTGCGCAGCCTCGGCCTGAAGGCGCAGCGCCGTGGGCACCGTGGTGGCCAGCAGAAGCACCGCCAGCAGCGCCGCCGCGCCCACTGCCAGGCGCGAGCGCTGCCAGCAGCGCCACTCGGCGGCGGCGATGGTGAGCACGGCCCTCATGCCGCGCCCCGCGACGGAGCTTGCGCGCTGAAGGCGCGGTGCAAGGCTTCGGTCTCGATGCGCGCGCCGGGGGCCGCCGCGAACTGGTCGACCAGGAGGCCGCCGTGCAGCAGACCGATGCGGTCGGCCACCTGGCAGGCGCCATAGACGTCGTGCGTGACCATGAGGATGGCCTTGCCGGCTTCGGCCAGGCCACGCACCAGGGCGTGGAACTCGTCGATGGCCGTGGGGTCCAGGCCCGAGGTGGGTTCGTCGAGCAGCAGGATGCCAGTGTCGCGCAGCAGCGCCAGCGCGATGGCCACCTTCTGCCGCATGCCCTTGGAGTAGCTGGCCATGCGCCGCCCGCGCGCGACGACGGGCAGGGCCACGCGGTCGAGCGCGGCCTCGATGGCGGCGTCCAGGGCGCTGCGCGCGGGCACCTCGCCGGTCAGCTGCAGGAAGTAGCGCAGGTTCTCGCGTGCGTCGAGGTGCTCGTACAGCGTGGCGGCCTCGGGCAGGTAGGCCATGGCGCGGCGCGCGGCCGCCAGATCCGCGCCGACCTCGCGGCCGTGCACCCGCACCTGGCCCGAGGTTGGCGCCACGAAGCCCAGGAAGCTGGCCAGCGTCGTCGACTTGCCGGCGCCGTTGCCGCCCAGCAGGCCGAACACCTCGCCCGCGGCCACTGCAAAGCTCACGCCGCGCAGCACTTCGCAGCCACCGCGGAACACCCGCAGGTCCACGGCCTGCAGCGGCAGCGGCGCGGCCATCAGAAGCGCACCGCCAGCGAGGCGCGCGCGCTGCGCGGCGCGCCCGGCTGCACCCACAGGGCCGAGAAGGAGTTGGTGTAGTAGACCTCGTCGAACAGGTTGTCGATGTCCAGGCGCAGTGTCAGCGCCTTGCCGAGCTCCACCGCCACAAAGGCCCGCGCCAGCGTGTAGGCCGGCAGTTCGAAGCCGGTGGTGAACTCGCCCGAGCGCGCACCCACGTGCAGCAGCCCGCCGCCGAACTGCGCGCCGCGGCCTGCGATCTGCAATGCCTTCACGAGCTGCAGGCTCAGCGTGTGCTCGGGCACGTTGAGCAGCCGTGCGCCGGCTGGCACGGGCAGGCCGAAGTTGGCGTCGTTGAAGGTGTTGCGGGTCTGCGCGTCGACCCAGGCGTACGAGGCCCACAGCGTGAGGCCGTTCGCCAGCTCGCCGTTGAGATCAAGCTCCACGCCACGGCTGGTGGCGCGGCCTGCGGCCACCAGCGTGAAGGCGCTGGGGTCGTCGACGACGAGGATGTTTTCCTGCTGCACGCGGAAGAGGGCCAGGTTGGCGTCGATCGCGCCACCGGCCAGCGAGAACTTGGCTCCGGCCTCGATGGCCGTGG
>JBILSW010000543.1:0-2682 GCA_044371895.1 Rubrivivax sp. | reverse complement strand
GCCAGGTGCTGCTGCGCCTGTTCCAGACCTCGCGCCGCTTCAACGTGGAGATCCAGCCGCAGCTGGTGCTGCTGCAGAAGACGCTGCTCAACATCGAGGGGCTGGGCCGCCAGCTCGACCCCGAACTCGACCTGTGGACCACGGCCAAGCCCTTCCTGGAACGCTGGATGAACGAGCAGGTCGGCTGGCGCGGCCTGGCGGCCCGGCTGGAGCGCGAGGCGCCGCGCTACGCCCAGCTGCTGCCCGCGCTGCCTCGGCTGCTGCACGAGGTGCTGCGCCGGCAGTCGCAGCCGCCACAGGACCAGGCCCTGCGCGAACTGGTGGCCGAGCAGCGGCGCATCCGCCGGTTGCTGCAGGCTGTGGTGTGGGGCGCGGCAGGGCTGTTCCTGGCGGCCGCCACCGCCGTGGCCGTTCTGCTGGTGGGCTGAGCGCCGCCGCCAAAGACGCACCGGGCCCGGGGGCTTCACCTTATCATTCCGGGTTTGGCCGCGTTCGCGGTCGTCAACCTCGTCAACGGGACGCCCCATGCCCATCTACGCCTACCGCTGCTCTGCCTGCGGCCACGCGCAAGACGTGCTGCAGAAGCTGAGCGACCCCGTGCTCACCACGTGCCCCGTCTGCGGCGCCGAGGCTTACAGCAAGCAGGTGACGGCCGCCGGCTTCCAGCTCAAGGGCTCGGGCTGGTACGTGACCGACTTCCGCAACGGCAGCCAGACGGCGCCCAAGCCGGCCGAGGGCGACAAGCCCGCCGCCGACGCACCCGCGGCCGGCGACAAGCCCGCTGCCGCGCCGACGCCCGCTGCCGCGCCGACGTCCGCTGCGCCCGCGACTGCTGCTCCGGCGCCCGCGCCCGCCGCTGCGCCGGCCACCGCGTCCCCCGCTCCCTGAACCTCGGCGCACGCCTTGAAGAAGTTCCTCGTTGCCGGCCTGCTGGTCTGGCTGCCGCTGGCCATCACCATCGCCGTGCTGAGCTGGCTGCTCGGCGCGGTGGACGGGCTGTTCGCCTTTCTGCTGCGGGTGTCGGAGGCCGTGCTGCCCGTGAGCGCGGCCGCCCCCATCGAGCGGCTGCGCCACGTGCCGGGGCTCAGCGTCGTGGTGCTGGTGGCGGTGCTGGTGCTCACTGGCGCCTTCGCCACCAACATCTTCGGGCAGTGGTGGGTGCGCCAGTGGGACCGGCTGATGCACCAGATTCCCATCTTCAAGAGCATCTACAGCTCGGTCAAGCAGGTCTCGGACACGCTGTTCTCGTCCAAGGGCAACGCCTTCCGCGAGGCGGTGCTGGTGCAGTACCCGCGGCCCGGCGCGTGGACCATCGCCTTCGTCACCGGCAGGCCAGGCGGCGAAGTGGCCACCAAGCTCCCCGCCGACCTGCTGAGCGTGTATGTGCCCACCACGCCCAACCCAACCTCGGGCTTCTTCCTGATGCTGCCCCGGGCCGAGGTGATCGAGCTGGCGATGAGCGTCGACCAGGCGCTGAAGTACGTCATCTCCATGGGCGTGGTCGTGCCGCCGCCGCCGGCGGTGCCCACGCCGCTGCCGGCCCGAAACTGACCGGGCGGGCTGGTCCGGCAACCGGCTCGTCCTGACGGTGACCCGCCGCACCCCAGCGCCCCCCACGCCCGCCGGCCGCGGCTCGGCCGGCCCCCCGAATCCGACTTGCGAGAGACCACCATGCGAACCACCTACTGCGGCCTCGTCAGCGAAGCGCTGATGAGTCAGACTGTCACCCTCATGGGCTGGGCCCACCGCCGCCGCGACCACGGCGGCGTGATCTTCATCGACCTGCGCGACCGCGAGGGCCTGGTGCAGGTGGTGTGCGACCCCGACCGCCCCGAGATGTTCCAGGCCGCCGAGGGCGTGCGCAACGAGTTCTGCCTGCAGGTCACCGGCGTGGTGCGCGCGCGGCCCGCGGGCACCGAGAACGCCAACCTCACCAGCGGCAAGGTCGAGCTGCTGTGCCACACGCTGGCGGTGCTCAACCCCAGCGTCACTCCGCCGTTCCCGCTCGACGACGAGAACCTGTCGGAGACGGTGCGCCTGACGCACCGCGTGCTCGACCTGCGCCGCCCGCAGATGCAGCGCAACCTGCGGCTGCGCTACAAGGTGGCCATCGAGGTGCGCAAGTTCCTCGACGAGCAGGGCTTCATCGACATCGAGACGCCCATGCTCACCAAGAGCACGCCCGAGGGCGCGCGCGACTACCTCGTGCCCAGCCGCGTGCACGACGGGCAGTTCTTCGCGCTGCCGCAGTCGCCTCAGCTGTTCAAGCAGCTGCTGATGGTGGCCGGCTTCGACCGCTACTACCAGATCACCAAGTGCTTCCGCGACGAGGACCTGCGCGCCGACCGCCAGCCCGAGTTCACGCAGATCGACATCGAGACCAGCTTCCTTACCGAGCACGAGATCCGCGCCATCACCGAGGCCATGATCCGCACGGTGTTCCGCAAGACGCTGGGCACGGAGCTGCCGGTCTACGCCGAGATGACCTACGCCGAGGCCATGTACAAGTACGGCTCCGACAAGCCCGACCTGCGCGTGAAGCTGCAGTTCACCGAGCTGACCGACGTGATGCGCGACGTCGACTTCAAGGTCTTCTCGGGCCCGGCCACCACGCCGGGCGGCCGCGTCGTGGCGCTGAAGGTGCCCGGCGGCGGAGAGATGAGCCGCGGCGAGATCGACGCC
>JBILSW010000541.1:0-2685 GCA_044371895.1 Rubrivivax sp. | reverse complement strand
CCCGTGACCGCCGCCGCCCTGCACGACCCACCTCCGCCCGTGCCGTCGGCCTCGTGGCCCCGCGCGGGCCGAACCACGTTCGTGCGCTGCCTGTGGCTGGCGGCCCTGCTGCACGGGCTGGCCTTGTGGAGCCTGGGCCGTGCGCCCGCCAGTGCACCACCCGCCCCGCGCGAGCCGGCGCGGCTGGAGGTGACGCTGCGCGGCGGCTCGGACGCGAGCCCGGCCCGGCAGACGGCCGCGGCGCTGCCGCGCGCACCGAGGCCGGCCGTGGCCCGGCCGGCGGCCTTGGAGGCGCGGCCGCAGCCCCAGACGTTGCCATTGGTGGCCGCCCCGCCGGCCGAGGCGCCGGGCGCTGCCACGGCCCTTGCTGCCGCGCGGCCGGACGGCGCCGACGCAGAGGCGCGAGCCGGTATCGCCGCCCTGCCGGCCCCCGCCGCCAGCGCGCCGCGCCCGCTGACCCTGGAACTCGGCCGCTGGCGCAGCGCTGACGCCGGGCCGCCGGGCGTGGCGCGCCAGGTGGCCGAGTTGCAGAGCCGCACCGAGCCCGACCCGCTCGCCGCCGCCATCGAGAAGACCGGCCGCGAGGACTGCACCCGGGCCCACGCCGGCGCCGGCCTGCTGGCCGTGGTGCCGCTGGTGCTGGACGCGGTGCGCGGCAAGGGCTGCAAGTGGTGAGGCGTCGCAGGCCGCCGAAGCCGTTGCTCCGGCGCTTCACAGTTACTGCGAGGACTTGGCGAGGGGTACGCCAAAGGGCTGCGCCCGGTGCGTCGGGGTTGCTGCGAGCCGCCCGATGCCGCACCCTCGAAGCACCGCGCGTCGCGGCAGGCGGTGCCCCTGGCCGGCGCTGGGATGGGGCGGTCGGCCCTGCGGGCCGACTCCCCTGCGCTGCTCGCCTTGAGGGCGCACGGCAAAACTCGCTGCGTTCGCTTCGCTCACTGCGCTCGAGCAGTTGCCGTGAGTCAGTTCACGAAGCGCGCTGCGCGCGCCGCCCTCAAGCCTGCGCTGCTCGGCGCCCCATGACAGCGCCGGCAAGTGGCACCGCCTGCCGCTCAACCACCGGAGCGGGTCTGGTCGAGAACAGACTCCGTGCCCGCACAGCACTTTGCCGCGAGGTCCGTCGAGCGCGAGCGAACCCGAACGCCGAACGACCGACAAGGGCGAACAGCTCGCAGTCAGACCAAGTTCAGCGACCGGCGGCAGCCGTTCTTCAGCGGTCTCAGCGGCTCCGTGCTGGAGGCGACTCTGCGAACACACTGCGGCGCCCTGCGCGCGCCCCGGCGGGGCCTACAGCACCAGCAGCGCCCGGAAGTCGTTGACGTTGGTGAAGGTGGGCCCGGGCACCACGAGGTCGCCCAGCGCCGCGAAGAAGGGCTGGCTGTCGTGGCCGTCCAGCATCGCCGAGGCGTCCAGGCCGGCCGCGCGCGCGCGGGCCAGCGTGTCGGGCGTGACGATGGCGCCGGCGTTGCTCTCAACGCCGTCGATGCCGTCGGTGTCGGCCGCCAGCACCCACACGCGCTCCTGGCCCTGCAGCGCCAGCGCGCAGCCCATCAGGAACTCGCCGGCACGGCCGCCGCGGCCGCCCTTGCGGCGCACGGTGACGGTGGTCTCGCCGCCCGAGAGGATCACGCAGGGCGCCGCGAAGGGCTGACCGCGCCGCGCCACGGCCCGCGCCAGCGCCGCGTGCACCTGGCCCACGACGCGGCTCTCGCCCTCGATCTCGTCGGAGAGGATGTGCGCCTCCAGGCCGTGCGAGCGGGCCAGCGCGGCGGCCGCCTCCAGGCTCTGCTGCGGCGTGGCGAACACCTGCACCTCGTCGCGGGCGAAGGCCGGGCTGCCGGGCTTGGGGCTCTCGAAGGCGCCGCTGTCCAGGCCCGCGCGCGCCGCAGGCGGCAGCGCGATGCCGTAGCGGGCACAGATGGCCAGTGCGTCGGCGCAGGTGCTGGCGTCGGGCAGCGTGGGGCCGCTGGCGATGACGCCGGGCTCGTCGCCGGGCACGTCGGAGATCAGCAGCGTGACCACGCGCGCCGGGTGCGCCATCGCCGCCAGCCGCCCGCCCTTGATGGCGCTGAGGTGCTTGCGCACCGTGTTCATCTCGTCGATGGCGGCGCCGCTGCGAAGCAGCGCCTGGTTGATGGCCTGCTTGTCGGCCAGCGTCAGGCCGGGCGCGGGCATGGTGAGCAGCGAGGAGCCGCCGCCCGAGACCAGCGCGATCACCAGATCGTCGGCCGTCAGGCCCTGCACCAGGCCCGCGATGCGGCGGGTGGCCGCCAGGCCCGCTTCGTCGGGCACCGGGTGCGCGGCCTCCACCACCTCGATGCGCCCGGGCCGCGCGCGGTAGCCCGGCGGCACGTGCTCGTAGCGTGTGATGACCAGACCCGAGATCGGCGCCCCCGCCGGCCACAGCGCATCGAGCGCCTCGGCCATCGCGCCGCCGGCCTTGCCCGCGCCCACCACCACGGTGCGGCCGCGCGCGGGCGGCGGGGGCAGCACGGCGCCCATGCTGCGCAGCGGCAGCGCGCGCGCCACGGCGGCGTCGTACAGGGCGCGCAACAGCTCGCGCGGCGGCGGCATCGTCATGGCGTGCCCTTGCCCGGTGCCGGGTGCGTGGGGTCGACCCAGGGCACGTCCTCGGGCTTCTCCACCGGCTCGATGTCGAGGTTGACGGCCACGGCTTCGCCGTCGGAG
>JBILSW010000144.1:0-6833 GCA_044371895.1 Rubrivivax sp. | reverse complement strand
GCCACGCCAACCCGCGCGTGGTGCTGCTCACGCCCGGGCCCTACAGCGAGACCTACTTCGAGCACGCCTACCTCGCGCGCTACCTGGGCCTGCCGCTGGCGGAGGGCGGCGACCTCACCGTGCGCGGCGACCGGCTGTACCTGAAGACGGTGGAGGGTCTGGAGCCCGTGCACGGCGTGATGCGCCGCCTGGACGACGACTGGTGCGACCCGCTGGAGCTGCGCCCCGACAGCGCGCTGGGCGTGCCGGGGCTGCTGCAGGCGGTGCGGGCCGGCACCGTGGTGATGGCCAACGCGCTGGGCAGCGCCTTCCTGGAGACGCCTGCCATCCAGGGCTTCCTGCCCGCCATCGCCGAGCGGCTGCTGGGCCAGACGCTTGCGCTGCCCAGCCTGCCCACCTGGTGGTGCGGCGAGGCCGCCGCCTGGAGCGACGTGCGCGAGCAGCTGGCCGACAAGGTCGTGCGCAGCACCTTCCCGCGCGGCGGCCGCACCTCGCAGGCCTACAACCTGGGACCGCCCGCCACGGCAGATGGCGACCGCGGCCCCGTGCCCGTGCACGAGGACCCCGACGCCTGGACGGTGCAGGGCCGGCTGCGCTTCTCGCGCGCACCTATCTGGGGCGACGGCGCGGTCACGCCGCGCCCGGCCATGGTGCGCGTGTACGCCATCGCCGACGGCCGCGACGGCCGTCCGCGCTGGCACGTGTTGCCCGGCGGAATGACGCGCGTGGCCCGCCGCGAGGACGCCAGCATCAGCATGCAGCGTGGCGGCACCAGCCTGGACACCTGGGTGATGACCGAGGGGCCTGTCGACGCCTTCAGCATGTTGCCGCAGCGCCTGCGCGTGGCCGACCTGGCCGGCCACCGCCGCCCTGTGAGCAGCCGCACCGGCGAGAACCTGTTCTGGCTGGGACGCTACACCGAGCGCACCGAGCAGCTGGTGCGGCTGGCGCGCAGCACGCTGATGCGCATCGACGCCGACGCCGAGATGGACGCGCCGCTGCGCGCCGCACTGTCGCAGTTGGCGGTGAGCACGGGGCTGGCGCCGCCCGGCGTGCCGACGCTGGCGCAGAGCCCGCGCCACTTCGAGCGCGCGGTGCTTGCGGCGCTGGGCGACGCCCATGGTGCCACCAGCGTCGCCTACAACCTGCAGGCGCTGGAGCGCGCGGCCATGGCGCTGCGCGAGCGGCTGGCGCCCGAGCAGTGGAGCCTGGTGCGCCAGATGGGCGATGGCTTCGGCAGCGCGCTCGAAACGCTGCACGGCGAGCTGCCCCTGCCGGCGCAGGTGCTGCCGGCGCTGGACCGTCTGGCGCTGCAGCTGGCCGCCGCCACCGGCGCGCAGACCGACCGCATGACGCGCGACCACGGCTGGCGGCTGCTCACCGTGGGCCGGCTGCTCGAGCGGCTTCAGGGCCTGGCGCTGCGGCTGCAGGCCTTCCTGGGATCGTCCGGCGCGCAGTCGCCGTTGGGCGCGCTGGCCCACGTGGCCGGTGTGGAACTGCTGCTGGAGCAGTTCGACAGCATCATCACCTTCCGCGCCCGCTACCAGCGCCACGAGGACCTGCTGGCGCTGGCCGACGTGCTGGTGCTGGACAGCGCCAACCCGCGGGCCTTCGCCGGCGTGCTGCGCCGGCTTCGCACCGAACTGCGCAAGCTGCCCGGCCCGGCCGAGTCGCACGGGCCGCTGCTGGCGCTGCTGCCGCCCGAAGGCGCGGGTCTGTCGCTGGCGCAGCTGCGCGCGCTCGAAGACGAGCCCGTGGAGGCCACAGCCCACGCGCTGCGGGTGCTGTCGGCGGCGCTGCTCGAGGCCGGCCACACGCTGGCCGACCGGATCGGCGAGCGCTACTTCACGCTGGCGCACGGCGCCGAAAAGCGCATCGGATGACAGAGCCCGCGATGCCTGCCCCTGCCCCTACGCTGCTGGAGGTGCGCCACGAAACGCGCTACGTCTACGCAGCGCCGGTGTCGCTGGCGCACCACCTCGCGCATCTGCAGCCGCTCGCCGACGCACACCAGCGGCTGGACGGTTTCGTGCTCGACGTGAGCCCGGCGCCCGCGCAGGCGCGCGACGGCACCGATGCCTGGGGCAACACCCAGCGCTACTTCGAGCTCGTGCAGCCGCACGACCGGCTCACGGTGGTGGCCACGAGCCGCGTCGTGGTGTGGCCGCGCTTCGCGGCGCTGCGGCCCGAGGCCTCGCCGCCCTGGGCCGAACTGGCCGCGCGCGTGCGCTACGTCGCACGGGC
This sequence comes from Rubrivivax sp., assembly GCA_044371895.1. Taxonomy (GTDB): domain Bacteria; phylum Pseudomonadota; class Gammaproteobacteria; order Burkholderiales; family Burkholderiaceae_C; genus Rubrivivax. The sequence goes on along the minus strand of JBILSW010000144.1, from coordinate 4,589 downwards.
GCCCTTCGTACCGGCGGCCGAGTTCGCGCTGCCCTCGCCCTACGTGCCGCGGCTGCCGGCGCTGCGCGAACTCGCCGCAGGCCTGTTCACGCCTGGCCGCCCGGTGGCCCAGGCCGCGCTGGCGCTGATGCACCGGCTGCACGCCGAGTTCGCGTACGAGAGCCGCAGCACCGACGTCGACACGCCGCTGCAGCAGGTGCTGCGGCAGCGGCGTGGGGTCTGCCAGGACTTCGCCCACCTGCTGGCCGGCGCGCTGCGCGCCGTCGGCCTGCCGGCGCGATACGTGAGCGGCTACCTGCTCACGCACGCCCCTGCCGCCGCCGGCCCCGGCGATTTGCAGGCTGGCACCGCGATGCTGGGGGCCGACGCCTCGCACGCCTGGGTCCAGCTGTGGTGCCCGGACACGCCCGGCGTACCGGCCGGTGCCGGCGGCCCCGACGACGCCTGGCTCGACCTCGACCCCACCAACGACTGCGTGCCCGGCAGCGGCCACGTGCGGGTGGCGGTCGGCCGCGACTTCGGCGACGTCACGCCGCTGCGCGGCGTGATCCGCGGCGGCGGCCAACACACGCTGGCCGTGGGCGTGAGCACGCGCCGCCTCGACCGCGCCGGGCAGGCCCGCGAGTTGCTAACCCCGTCACCGATGGAGAACACCGGATCATGAAACCGGCCTTCGACGAGATGAACACCGCCGCGGGCGCCGTGCGGCCGCAGTACGAGGTCTACGCCGAGTGGCTCAAGCGCCAGCCGGCCGACGCCATGCGCTCGCGCCGCGCCGAGGCCGAGATGATCTTCCGCCGCGTCGGCATCACCTTTGCCGTGTACGGCGCAAAGGACGAGGACGCGAACACGGAGTTCGGGGGTACCGAGCGTCTGATCCCCTTCGACCTGATCCCGCGCGTGATCCCCGGCGCCGAGTGGCGGCGCATGGAAGAGGGCCTGCGCCAGCGCGTGACGGCGCTCAACCGCTTCATCGACGACGTCTACCACGGCCAGGAGATCCTGAAGGCCGGCGTCGTACCGGCCGAGCAGGTGCTGAACAACGCGCAGTTCCGCAAGGAGATGATGGGCGTGGCGGTACCCGGCGGCGTGTACTCGCACATCAGCGGCATCGACATCGTGCGCGCCGACACCGGTCAGGGCGGCGAGTACTACGTGCTGGAGGACAACCTGCGCGTGCCCAGCGGCGTGAGCTACATGCTCGAGAACCGCAAGATGATGATGCGGCTGTTCCCCGAGTTGTTCAGCATGCACCGTGTCGAGCCGGTGGCGCACTACCCCGACCTGCTGCTGGAGACGCTGCGCGCCGTCTCGCCGGGTGGCGTCAACGAGCCCACGGTGGTGGTGCTCACCCCCGGCATGTACAACAGCGCCTACTTCGAGCACGCCTTCCTGGCGCAGCAGATGGGCGTGGAGCTGGTGGAGGGGCAGGACCTCTTCGTCAAGGACGGCTTCGTCTACATGCGCACCACGCAGGGCCCGAAGCGCGTGGACGTGATCTATCGCCGCGTCGACGACGACTTCCTCGATCCCCGGTCCTTCCGCGCCGACAGCACGCTGGGCTGCGCCGGGCTGCTGGACGTGTACCGTGCGGGCAACATCACGCTGGCCAACGCCATCGGCACCGGCATCGCCGACGACAAGAGCATCTACCCTTACGTGCCGAGGATGGTGGAGTTCTACCTGGGCGAGAAGCCGATCCTGAACAACGTGCCCACCTGGCTGTGCCGCGAGCCAGGCGACCTCGCCTATGTGCTGGCCCACCTGAACGAGCTGGTGGTCAAGGAGGTGCACGGCGCCGGCGGCTACGGCATGCTGGTGGGGCCGGCGGCGAGCAAGGCCGAGATCGCCGCGTTCCGCGCCGTGCTCGAGGCCAACCCGGCCAACTACATCGCGCAGCCCACGCTGGCGCTGTCGACCTGCCCCACCTTCGTCGAATCCGGCATCGCGCCGCGCCACATCGACCTGCGGCCCTACGTGCTGAGCTCGGGCAAGGCCGTGCAGACGGTGCCTGGCGGCCTCACGCGCGTGGCGCTGAAGGAGGGCTCGCTGGTGGTCAACTCGTCGCAGGGCGGGGGCACCAAGGACACCTGGGTGCTCGAAGAGTAAGGAGGACCATCAACATGCTGTCCAGGACCGCCGACCATCTTTTCTGGATGGCGCGCTACATGGAGCGCGCCGAGAACACCGCGCGCATGCTCGACGTGAACTACCAGACCTCGCTGCTGCCGCAGAGCGCCGACACCGCGCTGGCAGGCTGGAGCGGCCTGTTGAGCATCAGCGAGCTGACCTGGGCCTACAGCCAGCAGCACCGGCAGATCGATGCGCGCAGCGTCATGGACTTCATGGTGCGCGACGAGAGCAACCTCTCGAGCATCTGGAACTGCCTGCGCGCGGCGCGCGAGAACGCCCGCGCGGTGCGCGGCGCTCTGACCACCGAAGTGTGGGAAACCCAGAACCAGACCTGGCTCGAGTTCAACCGCATGCTCAAGGCCGGCGAGTTCGAGCGCGACCCCGGCGCGTTCTTCGAGTGGGTGAAGTTCCGCAGCCACCTCAGCCGCGGCGTCACGGTGGGCACGATGCTGCAGGACGAGGCGCTGCATTTCCTGCGCATCGGCACCTTCCTGGAGCGCGCCGACAACACGGCGCGGCTGCTCGACGTGAAGTTCCAGGCCCTGGCCGGCGGCGACTACTTCGGCCCCGACGGCAGCAAGGAGCAGCAGGAGGTGGACTTCTACCACTGGAGCGCGATCCTGCGATCTGTCTCCGGCTTCGAGATCTACCGCAAGGTCTACCGCAACGTGATCCGCCCCGAGAAGGTGGCCGAGCTGCTGATCCTGCGCCCCGACATGCCGCGTTCGCTGGCGGCCTGCATGAACGACGCGGTGGCCAACCTGCGGCTGGTGGCCAACCAGCACAGCGACGAGACGCTGCGCCGCGCCGGCCGGCTGCAGAGCGACCTGCGCTACGGCCGCATCGACGAGATCCTGGCCACCGGCCTGCACGCCTACCTCACGCAGTTCCTGGACCGCGTGGGCGACCTCGGCGTGGGCATCTCGCGCGACTTCCTGGTGCCGATGGCGGCCTGATGCCGGCGGGCCGGGCGGGTCCCGGCCCCGCGCGATGAACCGGCCGCAGAGCCCGGTCAGAACCGGTAGGCCAAGCCGACCGAGAGGCCGCCCGCGTTCGACTTGGCGGACGAGTTGCCGAAGTTCGTCAGTTCCCCCCGCAGCGTGATCGGGGCATCGAAGCGGTACTGAAGGCCAAAGGCGGTCAGCAGGCCGTTCTTCGAGCCGTCGATGTCGATGACGGGCTGGCCGGCTGGCGTCGAGCCGTCGACCTTGTTGCGGGCCACGCCCAGCTTGCCGTACAGCGCGAACCGCTCGGTGATCGGCGCGTCGAGCTTCAACGCCAGCGACACGCTGCTGCCGCTGGCCGTGAGCTCGCTCCGGGCGCCGCTGGCCGTCTTGTAGGTGGCCTTGTGCCGGGCGATGTTCTGGTAGCTCGCCTCCACGGCCAGCGGCCAGCCGCTGCCGATGGGCAGCGCGCCGATCTGCGCACCCAGGAACAGGCCGCCGCTGAGGCGGCCCTCGGTGCGCTTGTCGCGGTCGAGGTCCAGGTTCTTCGGGACGATGGCGGCAGCCCCGAGCGTGACGCCCGCGTAGATGTCTCCGACCTCGGGGCCCTTGGCCGCGGCGGGTGCGCTGACGGCGACCGCACTTGCGGCGAGTGCGATGACCAGGGGAATGGACTTGACTTGCATGGAGACCTCGTAGCAGTGGATTGATGGATCGATTGCCGGCAGCGTCTCCTGCCTGCAATGGAGCAGAAGTCTGCGCATGCGTGATCAGAAGTTCCAGCCTATTGAACGATGTCGCGCCGTGTGGTTCATGCAGTCCCGGATTGCGATACTTTTGGGATGAAGGAGACCCGGTGACGAGTTCCCCGGAGATCGCGGTGCAGCTGCTGCGCGCGCGGCTCCGCGCCGCCCGCATCACCTACAAGCAGCTGGCCGCCCGCATCGGCATGACTGAAGGCAGCATGAAGCGTGTCTTCGGCCAGAAGGACATGTCTCTCGTGCGTCTGGCCCGCATCTGCAAGGCCGCCGACCTCGAGATGGGCGAGGTGCTCCGCGAAGCGGCCGACCGTGCGCCACGCGTGGACACGCTCACGCTGGCGCAGGAGCGCTCGCGGGTGGCCGACCCGCGGCTGCTGCTGATGGCCATCTGCTGACTCTGGCAGGGGACGCTGGCGCAGATCGGCGAGACTTACGAACTCAGCGAGCCCGAGTGCATTTGCCTCCTCGTCAAGCTCGACCGGCTGGGCCCCATTCGGCTGCGGCCCGACAACAGCCACCGCCTGCAGGTGGCGCTGTCGTTCCACTGGCACGCCGACGGGCCGGCGCAGCGGCACTTGCGCAGCCACGTCGGGCCCGACTACTTCGCCGGTCGGTTCGGGCGCGCCGGCGAGGTGGTGATGTGCCGGCGGGCGCGCCTGTCGGAGGCCTCCGCGCGCGAGATGGTGCAGCGCGTGCGCCAGCTCGGCGCCGAGTTGGCGCGGCTGCAGACCCAGGACTCGAAGCTCCCTGC